>NZ_JAKUGE010000007.1:0-119598 GCF_022663795.1 Bacillus cereus group sp. BfR-BA-01349 | reverse complement strand
ACAAAACTAAAAGGATTGTCCCCTGTGCAATACAGAGTTCAATCCTTAGTAGCTGCTTAATATATTTGTCTAATTTTTTGGGTTCAGTTCACATAGATTGGGCCTTTTTGTTACGGCTGATTACGCATAATCCACTCTGCATGAGCATTTGTAGAAGGTGGCGGATCAGTTGGTGTTTTATTTTGTTTTGTTTCTTTTTTTGTTTGTTCGTTAGAATTAGAACTTGAATTTGAATTTGAATCAGGATTTGAGTTGTTTTTTGTAGTTGGGTTTTTTGCTTTTTCTCCTAATTCTTTTTCAATTTCGTTACGCACCGTTTCTACACTGATTGGATCTGGAAGGAAGTAATAAATACCGCCTATCTTTTTGTCTTCGCCTTCAAGCTTTAACGTTTGCATTGTAGAAGGATCAAATCCAGAAAGTTTATTGTAAAGAGCAAGTCCGTCTGAAATAGGAATGTCGGTTTTTATATATTTTCCAACGACAGCTGTTAAATCTTTAATTTTAAATACAGTAGAGGTGGAGTTTAGCTTTTGGGCAACAGCGGCCAGTAATTGTCTTTGTCTAGCAGCTCGACCATAATCGCCATTTGGATCTTGCTTTCGCATACGGACATAAGCAAGTGCTTCTTCACCGTTTAAGTTTTGCTGTCCTTGCTTAAAATGAATTTTTTTGTAGTAATCCACGTCAGAGCGTTCCCAGAAATCAAAGGGTACGTCAACGGTAACACCGCCAACAGCATCAACGATACCTTTAAAGCCTTGGAAATCAATTTTCAGATAATGGTCTACAGGAACTTTTAGAAAGCCTTCGACAGTTTTGATTGCCATTTCTTCTCCGCCGTAAGCATGGGCAGCGTTAATTTTGTCTTCCTTATTTTTGCCAACAATTTTAACTCGAGAATCACGAGGAATACTCATAAGTGAAATCTTTTGCGTTTTTGGATTGACTGTTGCGAACATTAATGAGTCTGTACGCCCATTTTGACCATCTGTCGCATAATCTTCTATACCCATAATGAGAATTGTAAAAGGTTCCTTTGTAATTTCTACATCTTTGTTTCTTAAATCCGATTTTTCACGAGTAAAACCACTATACATCCCCATAAGAGAAGAGTAAGAATTTAACACATAAACTCCTATACTGCCAAATAAAAATGCGAAAATAAGGAAGAAGAAAAGTTTCCTTCTTCGCTTCTTTTTTATTCTGCTATTTTGGAGATGATAATAACGTTCTTCCATATATAATCTCCTTAGTTCGTTAGTTCATTTGTAGGGAAGTAATTCACTACATTAATCTTTGAAGGGGATAAATGGGTTATGCTTAGATAACATCTTGTTCTAAGTACAACATATCTCCTTCTGTAATTGTACATTTCCCGTTTGTTAATTCAATCATCCAATCTGTAAATGCTTGTTTGCCGTCTTCTTCTACATACGTATCAAATGTGACATTTTCTAGATAATGTATATCTTTAATGGCATATTTTGAATTGCGTAATTCATTTTCCACTTTGCCAAGTAATGTGTAATCAATCTCGGTTTGCATCACACGCATTAGTTTTCGCTGGACAACACCGACATGATTAATGCCTTCGCTTGTACACTTTCCATATGCACGAATTAATCCACCTGCGCCAAGTTTAATGCCACCAAAATAGCGTGTTACGACAACAACGGTATCTTTTAGTCCACGTTTTTTAAGTACCTCTAGCATTGGTACGCCAGCTGTACCGCTAGGCTCGCCGTCATCATTTGCTTTTTGAATATGATCTTGTTCGCCAATTAAATAAGCGGAACAATTATGTGTTGCATTCCAATGTTGTTTTTTTATTTTTTGTATAAATTCTTGAGCCTCTTCCTCAGTCGTTGCTCGGCTAATATAACAAATAAATCTTGATTTTTGAATGACGATTTCGTGTTCGCCGTAGTCTTTGATTGTAAAATATTGTAATAGCACTTGTGTACGCCCCTATCTATCAAAATGACTAGTACTTTCCATTTTAAAAGCGAGCCTTTTTATATTCAAACATTTTTTCTAAATATGCTGAAGTTTTTGGTGAGTATTTTATCTTTTTGTTGTAATTTGTCGAGATGGTAGGTATAATTTCAACCGGCATTTTCATGTATGGATGCACCATTTGTAGTTTTCGTGTAAAATTAGGAAATAAAACTTTTTATAAGGCAGGTACGAAAATGAAAGTAGCTATTGTTACTGATAGTACGGCATATATACCGAAGCAAATTCGTGATGAACTCAATATATATATGATTCCATTAAACGTTGTGTTTGGAACAGAATCTTATCAAGAAGAAGCTGAAATTTCAGCAGATGATTTTTATGTGAAAGTACGTGAACAAGAGGAACTTCCAAAAACTTCTCAACCAGCAATCGGAAAGTTTGTTGAGCTATATGAAGAACTAGCTAAAGATTATGATGCAGTTATTAGTATTCACCTATCAAGTGGAATTAGTGGTACATATCAAACATCAACGACAGCTGGACAGATGGTAGAGGGTATTGATGTATACACGTATGACTCTGAAATTAGTTGTGAAGTACAAGGATTTTATGTGCGTGAAGGTGCAAAGTTAGCAAGTGAAGGAAAGAACCCGAAAGAGATTATCGCTCGTTTTGATGAAATGAAGAAAACGATGGACGCCTATTTTGTAGTTGATGATTTACATCATTTACAGCGTGGTGGTCGATTGAATAGCGCGCAAGCTTTCATCGGCAGTCTGTTACAAGTGAAGCCAGTTTTATATTTTAGAGATAAAATCATTATTCCGTTTGAAAAGATTCGTACACGTAAAAAAGCATTAAAACGTATCATTGAAATTTTTGATGAGCAAGCAAGTAAAGGTGTACCTATGGAAGCAGTTATCATTCATGCGCAACGTGAAGAAGAAGCGAATGAATGGAAGAAAGAATTAGAAGCAAAATATCCTCACGTCACAATTCGTACAGGTTATTTTGGAGCTGTAATTGGTACGCACTTAGGTGAAGGTGCATTAGGTCTTGGATGGTATACGAAGTAATAAAGATATAAAAGCTCTCTTTTTAAGAGGGTTTTTTTACGGGTATGTTACGTTTAGTTGACAAGTTAATATTTGGAAATGGTAAAATGTACGTAAAATAAAATAATGAGGAAAGTTTTATAACTTACTTTTTACAAGAAACTATATTATAATAGAAGAGAGGTGAAACATATGGAGCATAATTCTTGTTTATGTCCAAAGTTTGAGTCAGCTTTTACTCTGCTTAGTAAGAAGTGGACTGGCTTAATTATTAAATCTTTGCTTGAAGAGTCGAAACGTTTTAGAGAAATCGCAGATATTATCCCAAATATGAGCGATCGTATGTTGTCAGAGCGTTTAAAGGAATTGGAAAGCGAGGGCATTGTAGTTCGTAATGTCTACCCAGAAGTACCAGTTCGAATCGAGTATGGCTTAACTGACAAGGGAAAAGCGTTAGAAAGTGTTATGGATGAGGTCCAAAATTGGGCTGAGAAATGGATGAAGTAGCATTTCATCTGTATTCGTATATTTAATAAAACGTAAGGAATTCCTTACGTTTTTTCTTTGTTTATAGAAGTGAGAAAAGTATATAAATTTCTACACATACATACAAAAATATACGCATTTTGCGCTAGAGCTACATATAATATTACATTTGTTTTACAAAAACGTAACATTAGCAAAAAAAATCCCGAATTATGGTATAAATTTTATAGGTTATATACGGAAAAAGAAAAAAGAAAGCGGTGTAAAAAATAAAATGAAAAAGCTAAAAATGGCATCTTGTGCATTAGTTGCAGGATTAATGTTTTCTGGGCTAACACCAAATGTATTTGCAGAAGATAAAATTTCTGATGTGAAATCACAAATTAACACGCAAAATGACACTTTACATAAACAACAAGAAGAACGTGATGAATTACAAAAACAAATGAATGACTTAAACAAAACAATTCAAGGTTTAGATAAATCTGTTCAAGAGAATGCTGCAAAGCTTGATGAAACAATGAAAAAAGTTGCTGATACTGAGCAATTAATTGAAAAGAAAAATAAAGATATTGCAGAATTACAAACAAAGATTGCAAAACGTGAAGAGTTATTAAGAAAGCGTTTAGTTGCACTTCAAGAACAACCAAATACGAACGTTGTAACAGAAGTTCTTGTAAACTCTAAAAACGTTGCAGATTTAGTTGATCGTTTAACTTCTGTTTCTAAAATTCTTGAGTCTGATGAAGATATCATGAAAACACAACAAGAAGACCAAGCTAGTGTGAAAAAAGATGTTGCAACGGTAAAAGAAAAACAAAAAGAATTAAAAGAAGCACAAGCTCAAATTGAAACTGCTAAGAAAGAACTTGACGCTGAAAAAGAGAAAAAAGCAACAGCGGTAAACGATTTAAGCGGTAAAATGGATACAGTTGTAACTTCAATGACAAGTACGGAAGGTCAATTGAAAGAGCTTGAGAAACAAGCATTACAATTACAACGCATTGCCGAAGAAGAAGCACAAGCAAAAGCTGCACAAGAAGCTGCTGCTCAAAAACAAGCAGAGCAAGCTGCACCAGCAAACAATGGTGGACAAGCTCAAAAAGAAGAGCCTAAAAAAGAGGCACCTAAAGCAGAAAAGAAAACACCAGAGCAAAACCCAGCACCAACTCCACCGGATACTGGCGTAATTGGTAAAGCTAAGCAATATTTAGGTAAGCCATATGTTTGGGGAAGTGCATCTCCATCAAACGGTGGTTTTGACTGTAGTGGATTCATTTCTTACATCTTTGGTGTAGGTCGTCAAGACGTTAGGGGTTACTGGAACTCAGTTTCTAAAGTAGATAGCCCACAACCAGGAGACTTAGTATTCTTCCAAGGTACTTATAAAGCAGGTCCATCTCACATCGGTATTTACGTTGGTAATGGCCAAATGATCCATGCTAGTGATAAAGGAATTGCGTACGGTGATATTAACAGTTCGTATAACAAAAAACATTTCTTAGGATACGGTCGATTCTAGGATTTATAAAAGAATAAAACATGTGTATAAAGTCGATAGCTTACTATTTTATAAGTAGGTTATCGGCTTTTTTGAGTTTTTACGAGATGATGAGAAAGGTTTATAGTAGTGCTGGAGGTGATTGTTGATGCTATCGGGGAAACAGTTGCTATTAGAAGAACTTTCTTCAGATTTACAGAGGGAATTAAACGATTTGAAAAAGAAGGGAGAGATCGTATGTGTACAAGGTGTAAAAAAGAAGAATTCTAAATATATGTGCCAACGCTGTGGAAATGTAGATCGGCGGCTATTTGCATCGTTTTTATGTAAAAGGTGCAGTAAAGTGTGCACATATTGCCGGAAGTGTATAACGATGGGGAGAGTAAGTGAATGTGCTGTACTTGTTCGCGGGATTGCTGAAAGAAAGAGAGAAAAGAATTCAAATTTGTTACAGTGGAACGGGACGTTGTCTACTGGCCAGAATTTGGCGGCGCAAGGAGTTATAGAGGCTATTAAGCAAAAAGAATCATTTTTTATTTGGGCTGTATGCGGGGCTGGGAAAACAGAGATGTTGTTTTACGGAATTAACGAAGCGCTTCAAAAAGGAGAAAGAGTTTGTATCGCAACGCCGAGAACGGATGTTGTTCTGGAATTAGCACCGAGATTGCAAGAAGTATTTCCATATATACAGGTAGCGGCTTTATATGGAGGGAGTGTGGATAAAGAAAAAGATGCAGTACTAGTCGTTGCGACTACGCATCAATTATTACGTTATTATAGGGCGTTTCATGTCATGGTTGTAGATGAGATAGATGCTTTTCCATATTGTGCAGATCAAATGTTACAGTACGCGGTAAAACAAGCGATGAAAGAAAAAGCGGCGCGTATTTATTTAACTGCGACTCCAGATGAAACATGGAAGCGAAAACTTAAACAAGGTAAACAAAAAGGTGTTATTGTTTCTGGACGATATCATCGTCATCCTTTGCCAGTTCCTTTATTTTGTTGGTGCGGGAATTGGAAAAAAAACCTCATTCATAAAAGAATTCCTCGAGTTTTACTACAGTGGTTACAAACATACTTAAATAAAAAATTCCCTATTTTTTTATTCGTCCCCCATGTGCGATATATAGAAGAAATAAGCTTGTTGTTAAAACCATTAAACAATCGAATTGAAGGTGTACATGCAGAAGATCCGGAGAGAAAAGAAAAAGTAGCGGCTTTCAGAAAGGGAGAAATCCCATTATTAGTTACAACGACAATTTTAGAGCGAGGCGTAACGGTGAAAAATTTGCAAGTCGCAGTTTTAGGGGCGGAAGAAGAAATATTTTCAGAAAGTGCGCTCGTACAAATTGCGGGCCGAGCAGGGCGGAGCTTTGAAGCACCGTATGGAGAGGTCATTTATTTTCACTATGGCAAGACAGAGGCGATGGTGCGCGCGAAAAAACATATTCAAGGTATGAATAAAAATGCGAAAGAACAAGGATTGATCGATTAATGCATTGTTTACTTTGTGATGAGTGTTTTGTAGAAAAGATTAGTTGGTACACTTTTTTTGTAAAGTGTCATAGAAAATATATATGTGATAGATGTGAGCAGAAACTTTCCTATATTATAGGAGAAATTTGCATGGAGTGCGGGTGACCTTTAGAATTTGTTCCTGCCTCATTTCAAGAAGACGGTATTTGTATAGATTGTATAAGGTGGACGAAAGAGGAGAAGTATCGTTCTTTTAAAAACCGTTCGTTATATATGTATGATGATGAGATGAAAGAAATAGTAGCACAGTTTAAGTTTCGGGGGGATGCAGAGTTAGTGCACATTTTTTATCGTCCTTTTCGAAGTTTATTTCAAAAGTATTTTGCCAATGTTTCAACCGTTATCGCTGTTCCGCTTAGTAAGGAAAGGGAAATTGAACGTGGTTTTAATCAAGCTGAGTTATTAGCAACTTGTTTGCCTGTCAAAATTTCTTATCCATCATTAAGAAGAAGGGAAACAGAAAAGCAAAGTAAGAAGACACGTAAAGAAAGGGTGTCAGGAAGCAATCCTTTTTATTTTCAGGGAGAAGAGATGTTTTCTGGGCAACATATTTTACTCGTTGATGACGTGTATACGACAGGGATTACAGTTAGGCAAATCGGAAGTTTGTTATATGAAAGAGGGGCAAGGGAAGTATCTAGTTTGACACTTTGTAGAAGTTAATATGGAAGTGTCGAAAGGGATAATAAAAAGGCGATAAGTCTTCTTTGACTTCATATGTTGTCATTCGTTATAGTCAAAATATGGGGCGAATGCCCTGATTTTTAGAGTGAAGGGAATGGAATGAACATGCAAGGAAGAGTGAAATGGTTCAATGCAGAAAAGGGATTTGGGTTTATTGAGCGTGAAGATGGTGACGATGTATTTGTCCATTTTTCTGCTATTCAACAAGATGGATATAAGTCATTAGAAGAAGGGCAACAAGTAGAGTTTGACATTGTAGATGGAGCACGTGGACCACAAGCAGCTAATGTTGTGAAACTGTAGGGTATATTGTTTTTGGAAGAGAAAGCTGCATTTGTGGCAACGTTATATATAGTAGAACCTCTTGTTTTTCGCAAGGGGTTTTTGTTATAGGATAAGTTGTCAAAAAGTTGTTTCTTTTCTGTAACGAATTGTCCACAGAAATATTCGTTATTCACGATGTTAATAGGATAAAATAAAGATAGAAACGATGCATCTTTTCATTTCAACAAAAAACGATAAAAAAATCGCAATTCCACTAATTTTTTTAAAAAAGTTAGAAGGAGTTTTTAAGCCAATGTCGAAATTATAATACATAGGCTTGAAAGGAGGAATTCATCTATGAAATTCAACATTCGTGGTGAAAATATTGAAGTAACTCCAGCATTAAAGGAATATGTAGAGAAAAAACTAAGTAAGTTAGAGCGTTATTTTGATACATTCCCAGAGATTAAAGTTAATTTAAAAGTATACTCTGACAAGCAACGTGTCGAAGTAACAATACCATTTACTGATTTATTACTTCGTGCAGAAGAAACTAATAGCGATATGTACGCTGCTATCGATTTAGTAGTTGATAAAATTGAGCGACAAATTCGTAAACATAAAACAAAAGTCAATCGTAAGTTACGTGAGAAAGGTTCTATGAAAACGAACTTTATCCTTCCAGAAGCAGTAGCTGTTTTGGATGAGGTAGAAGAAGATGAATTAGAACTTGTACGTACAAAACGATTCGATTTAAAACCGATGGACGTTGAAGAGGCAATCCTACAAATGGATATGCTAGGACATAATTTCTTCGTCTTCACAAATGCTGATACAAACGAAACTAATGTTGTATATGGCCGTAAAGATGGGAAATACGGTTTAATCGAAACTAAATAATAATTCGAAAGCGCAGCCGAAATGGCTGCGCTTTTTTGTATTTTTCGCAGCAAGGTTAAAAAAGTTTTATAAGTAGCCGATTTCATTAAGAAGTGATTTTTAGGCGGTATTTCCTCAAAACAGCAGGAGAAAATTCGAAACTTAGAGAGGTGAGTTACTCTTTATTATTTGGAACAAGCATAGGAATGTAGCTACCTTTACAAGTAATTCTTTGCTAGGGATATAGTATTGTTTTTAAAAATTTAACGAAATGTTCGCAAGTGTAAAAGTAATATTAAATATTCTGAAATCCATTGAAGGTGTGTTGAGGTGTTGTTACCATAATATTGTATTATATTGATTTTATTCATTCAGTGGAAAAATACAATCAATATAATGCTACAAATTATCGGAGGTGCTTTTAGTGAGCATTAAGAAAAAAAGTCGTTTTATGTTTGGATCTGTTTTATCGTTAGGTATTTTAGCTAGTACTTTCGCTTTAACCGAACCGGCTAAGGCTAGTACAAGGGATGACCATGTGAATTTTACCTTTAGACTTTGGAGTCCATATGATTATACTAATGCACGTCCTAAAGAGACGCCTACCTCTATGTATATGCGTGTGAAGAGCAGTGAGAAGGGCGGAGGTTCTTTCAATGTTTGGACAGAAGCAGATAAAAATAAAAATGTAGAAGATAGAAAATGGGTAAATGTTTCAGGTAAGCATGAAGGAACAGTGATACCAGGTAGAACATATCTTTTTCAAAATTATGCATATGAAAACCATGGGAAAAATGTGCCTGTGAGATTTGGTGGTTATTCTAGAGAAAATAATGCTTATCCTACTGCTTGGAGTCCTGATAGTGTAAGACCTAGTGGACCTTACATTGAATATTGATTTAGAAATTATAAATTGAAATTATTTATTTTATAGTGCTAGAAAAAGTCGTATAGTTTCAAATCCGGATTATACGACTTTTCCTGTTATTTCATTTTTAAAATAGGAGGAGCTGTAATGAGGTTTATTTCAAAAAATATTTTAGTTTGTTTTTTTATATTGAGTATTAGTTTCTTAGTTTCTTGTCAAAAGAAAGTAGATGAACCTATTGTACATATTGAAGATACTTTAACGGAAAAAGATAATTTGAAAAGTATTGAATTAAAAGGAATTAACAAAAATACTATTTTTGAACAAGTGTTTTTGGAAAGTGAAAATGGTGATGATTTCTTTCAAGGACAAATAGAAAAAAATGATAGTTTAATAGAGGATAAGCTTTCAAATAAAAAATTGAAATTAGGAGTTATACCAGAAAATTATTATGTTTTTTTGACGGGTGTTACGAATAAGAAAAAACCAACGTATCTCTTGGGACGGATTGAACAAACTGATGGAGAAGTAATTCAGTGGAAACAAGAAGTTAAGAGTGTAAAAAGAAAAGGCACAAATGATGTTTATCAGTATGAAGTTGGGTTTCCTAAATTTGAAGGAGAGAGAGCAAATGTTTCTTTTCGTTACATTTGGTTAAATAAAGAAAAGAAATGTTATGGTGTTGCGGATCAATTGTTCATATTAAAAAAGATTTAAATTTAATGGTTTATGGAGGAGCTATAGATGAGTTACTTTTTAGGAAGGATTTTAAAAGGTAGGATGTTTTGGTTGTCTTTATTTATTATGTTAGTAATTGTTATTGCTCAATATATTGCTATGTTTGTGACAACTAAAGGATTTAACGATGCTGGGATTATAAAGGTATCCCCATATTTATCTAATATTTTATATTTTAATAGATTATCGTTTTATAGTGAGTTTTATTTACTTATATTTCCTATGCTTTCCGCAATGGCTGTAGCAGGGATTTATAGAATTGATAAAAATTATGGATTTATTTATCCTGTTATTTCTAAGATGGGAACATGTTATTATTTTAAGCTGCTTTATTTTATTAATTTTATTGTATCTTTTTTTATTATAAGTGTCCCTTTACTATTTAATTTTTATTTATATGTGATGACTTATCCAACAGTTGCTCCGCATCCAATATTAAATTATATGGCTTCTACTGTTTCGCCAACAGCTCAATTTCATATAGTTTATTATAAGTACCCTACTTTATATTTTCTAATGTATGTATTTTTAAATGGTTTATACGGTGCGGTTTTTTCGAGTTTAGCTTTATCAGTTTCGTTTTTTATAAAACGAGTTTATTTTATTTATTTAGTTCCATTTATTTTACATATTTTTTGGCTTGGTATTGGAAAAGGGATTCTCAATCCTAAAGATTATTTAATTAAAGATTTTGGCTTTTTTGAATTACAAATTTTTCTTAGTGTACTGTTATGTATTTGGTTTTGTTCTGTAGTTCTTTATTTACGGGGGAGTAGGAAGCATGTTCTTTTATAATGTTATGAAAGAAACTATAAGGATGAAATATGTTTGGTTAAGTATTCTCTTTTTACTTAATGTCAGTATCATTGGTTGTTTGTTCAATTATTTTGAAACCGGAATTATAAAAGAGCAAATGAACGAATTGGAAGCTTTGTATAAGGTTATGTCGTTGTATAATTTGTCGACTATATTTATTCCTTTAACAATTGTTTTTTCTGTATATTCTATGTCGAACTTTTTTAGTATTTATGTTGTTTACAGAGTGAATAATGCATTGAAATTAGTTTCTATATATTATTTAAAATTATTCGTTTTTGTTTACTTTTTTGCTGGGAGTATGATTTTACAGTTGTTTTTGATGTCAACTATGATGGCTGTAACTAGTGTTGATGTAAATTATCCATTATTATTTTGCATTCAATTATTTGCGAGTGTTTTTATATGTATGATAAGTGCTTTATTGCAATTATTTTTACCTAGTTTACTTGTAATAATATGTATGATTACTGCTGTTTTATTAGATAGATTTATATTACATGGATTTTTATTTACAAATGCTTTTTATATAAATGTCTTTGAAGATGCTACTGGTTTATTTATACGCTTATTTGGCTGTTTTTTTATCTTTTTTATAAGTGTATGGATTTTATCTAAAAAAAGTTATATTTCTATGAATGATGAGACAGAGGTGGTCTAGTTTACATTATGATCTTATATTATTTGTTAAAAAGAGATTTATATGTAAGGTTTCGAGATTCCATCAAGATAATGGTTTTTTTATTCTTAATTTACGCTATTATTGCAATTGCTTTTTTATACAATCAGCCTCTTGGTAATGGTAAAGAATCTGTATTAGTAGATGTTACCTTTTATCGATTTTTTCATGGAGTAGACTTTGTGGATTTATCTTATTTTTATAAGGAGGGGCGATTTTCTATCCCTTTTTATTGGATATTCTTTCAAATCACTCCTTTGTTGCTTGTAGGGAATTTTGCTTTTTCAGATATTCAACAGAATGGTGTTTATTTATTTCCTCGTGTTAAGAAGAAGCATTTTCTGTGGTTAACGAAAATATTATCTTTGTTTTTTTATATAATTATTATTTGGATTGGTATGTATTTTATTTGGTTTAGCGCTTACTATTTGCTTTCTTTAGGCGAGTATAATTTTTTGAATTTATATAGTCAATTTCCTTATAAGATATTAGGTACTATGCTAATTCAAATAATTATAAGCTTTTTATTAGCTTTGATTTTTGAGTTTTTAACTTTTTATATACCGATAACTATTGTTTTTGTACTAATGTTGTTGTACCTATTTTTGTCTATTTTCTTTCATAGTATTTATTTTTTAGGCTCTTTTGTTATGCCAAATCGTTGGTATTTTGTTGATCACAGTTCAATTCAATTGACTTTAGGTAATAATCAATCTATTCAATATAATGATTTACTTTTAATAGGAGTAGTAATTGTTGTTGTAATGATTTTATTAGGTAGTTTTTGTTTTAAAAAACTAGATGTGATAGGTGAATAATTTATGGACAATTATATTAAATGTGAATGTATGACGAAAAGATTAAAAGGAAATATTGTGTTAGATAATATTAGTTTGTCAGTAAAAAAAGGCGAATTTTTAGTTTTGAAGGGGCATAATGGCTCTGGTAAAACGATGATTTTACGCGCTATATCAGGGTTAATGCGCTTGAATTCTGGAGTTGTTTATATAGATAATGAAATAATTGGAAAACAAAAGCAATTTCCTGATTCTATGGGAATATTGATTGAATATCCAAGTTTTATTCCAGGGTATACTGGTTTTCAGAATTTGAAATTTTTATCATCGATTAACAATAAAATCTCCGATGAGGAGATTTATAATATTATTCAAAGGGTTGGACTTGATAAAACAGATAAGAGAAAGTATAAAAGATACTCTTTAGGTATGAAACAACGTTTAGGGATAGCGCAAGCTTTAATGGAACAACCAAAATTACTGTTATTAGACGAGCCAACTAATGCTTTAGATAGTGATGGGATAAAAGATGTTTTAGATATTTTGAAAGTAGAAAAAGCCAAGGGAACGACTATTGTTGTAGCCAGTCATGATGTGCATGTTCTAGATAATGAAATGGTAGATCGTATTGTACATGTTAATAATGGAAAGTTGGTAGATTAAGAGTGACGAGAAAACATATCTTAATAAGTATTGGATTATGTCTGTTGCTATGTATATTTGCTAGTTTATTAAGATTTAAAACATTAAATCTTAATAATGAATCTTATAAAGTGGTAAAAGATGAGTTTTTATCTAATAGAACTTTTGAAGATGGGCAAGGAGTTACATTTCATGCACTCAATCCTCTTGATCCTACAAAAGTTTATGATCCCTATGAAGACCGTGAAGTAGTGACGTATGTTTTACCTTTAGATATTACAAATACAACAAATCGAGATATTAACTTGCTTAGTAATAAGTCTATTTCCGATACAATGTTTTATTCTAAAATAGGTGAGTTTTATAATTTAATCCCTTATTCAATGGAATTACCTAAAAAATATCAGTTTGATCCTGTAATACCTGCTGGTAAAACAGTACGAGGGTATATAGGGACAAATTATTTTATAGGAGATGACCCTTATAAAAATTATAAAAACTTTTCAAATGAATCAACTAAAGTGAAATTCATTTCTTGTATAAAGGATAAGAAAGGGAAATATCATGAATTAGAAATACCGATAAATTAATAAAATTTATGATTGATACAGCTATATTTTAATGGTGTTTGTAGATCTTGCAACATAACAATATCTTTTAAAGTCGGAGTTTTTTTGTAGGTGTAAGTATCTATGGATGCTGCACCTGCAAAGTTTCCGGCTTTTTGTAATTGTTGATTTAGATTTTATTAAGGAATTTCTGGTAGTCATATTCTTTAAAAGGAAACTTGAAAGAATATGACTTAGATTGAATACGAAATTTGTAACGTGAAATTGAAATAGCGAGACAGAGAAAAGGAACGTAACAAATGAAATAAAAACTTTTTTTGAATATAAGGCCCGACATCTTGCCGATTGTTGTCATAGTTATAAGACAAGTGTTACAATTATCATTAGGTATATACATTTTAGTTTTTTTAATTAGGAGAAAAATTGGCATAACATACATTTGATTTTTATAACGACTGATTGTAATAGAGAAAAAGAAAAACAATCGGAAGTTTTATTTTGATAAAAAGAGGAGCGTATTTCCTATGATCGGTATTTTAAAAAAGGTGTTTGATGTAAATCAACGCCAAATTAAACGTATGCAGAAAACAGTTGAGCAAATTGATGCATTAGAGTCATCTATTAAGCCACTAACTGATGAACAATTAAAAGGAAAGACGCTTGAATTTAAAGAACGTCTAACAAAAGGTGAAACAGTAGATGATCTACTACCTGAAGCTTTCGCGGTTGTTCGCGAAGCGGCAACTCGTGTTCTTGGAATGCGTCCATATGGCGTACAGTTAATGGGTGGTATTGCCTTACATGAAGGGAATATTTCTGAGATGAAAACGGGTGAAGGTAAAACGTTAACATCTACATTACCTGTATATTTAAATGCTTTAACAGGAAAAGGTGTTCATGTTGTTACAGTCAATGAATATTTAGCACAACGTGATGCGAGCGAAATGGGACAACTTCATGAGTTCCTCGGCTTAACGGTAGGAATTAACTTAAATAGTATGTCACGCGAAGAGAAACAAGAGGCTTATGCTGCTGATATTACGTATAGCACAAATAATGAGCTTGGATTCGATTACTTACGTGATAACATGGTTTTATATAAAGAGCAGTGCGTTCAACGTCCACTTCACTTTGCTATTATCGATGAAGTCGATTCTATTTTAGTCGATGAAGCACGTACGCCGCTTATTATTTCAGGACAAGCTCAAAAATCAACAGAGCTATACATGTTTGCAAATGCATTTGTTCGTACGTTAGAAAATGAAAAAGATTATTCATTTGATGTGAAAACGAAAAATGTAATGTTAACAGAAGATGGTATTACGAAAGCAGAGAAAGCTTTCCATATTGAAAACTTATTCGATTTAAAACATGTAGCACTTCTTCACCATATTAATCAGGGACTTCGTGCACACGTTGTTATGCACCGTGATACAGATTATGTTGTACAAGAAGGCGAAATCGTAATTGTAGACCAATTCACTGGTCGTCTTATGAAAGGTCGTCGTTATAGCGAAGGATTACACCAAGCGATTGAAGCAAAAGAAGGTGTAGAAATTCAAAATGAAAGCATGACGCTTGCAACAATTACATTCCAGAACTACTTCCGTATGTATGAAAAATTATCTGGTATGACTGGTACAGCGAAAACAGAGGAAGAGGAATTCCGTAACATTTACAATATGAACGTTATTGTAATTCCGACCAACAAACCGATTATTCGTGATGATCGTGCCGATTTAATCTTTAAATCAATGGAAGGTAAGTTCAATGCTGTTGTTGAGGATATTGTAAATCGTCATAAAAAAGGACAACCTGTTCTTGTAGGTACAGTTGCAATTGAAACTTCAGAGCTTATTTCAAAAATGTTAACGCGTAAAGGTGTACGTCATAACATCTTAAATGCGAAAAACCATGCTCGTGAAGCAGATATCATTGCAGAGGCTGGTATGAAAGGTGCTGTAACAATCGCGACGAACATGGCAGGTCGTGGTACAGATATTAAGCTTGGAGACGATGTGAAAAACGTTGGTTTAGCAGTTATCGGTACAGAGCGTCACGAAAGTCGTCGTATTGATAATCAGTTACGTGGTCGTGCTGGTCGTCAAGGGGACCCTGGTGTTACGCAGTTCTACTTATCGATGGAAGATGAATTAATGCGCCGATTTGGTTCAGATAATATGAAAGCAATGATGGACCGCCTTGGTATGGATGATTCTCAGCCAATTGAAAGTAAAATGGTTTCTCGTGCGGTAGAATCTGCACAAAAACGTGTTGAAGGAAATAACTATGATGCACGTAAGCAGTTACTGCAATATGATGATGTACTTCGTCAACAACGTGAAGTTATTTACAAACAGCGTCAAGAGGTAATGGAGTCTGACAACTTACGCGGCATTATTGAAGGTATGATGAAATCTACAGTAGAACGTGCTGTTGCCCTTCATACACAAGAGGAAATTGAAGAAGATTGGAACATTAAAGGTCTTGTTGACTACTTAAATACAAACCTTCTTCAAGACGGAGATGTAAAAGAAGAAGAATTACGTCGCCTTGCTCCTGAGGAAATGAGCGAACCGATTATCGCGAAATTAATAGAGCGATACAATGAAAAAGAAAAGCTTATGCCAGAAGAGCAAATGCGTGAGTTTGAGAAGGTTGTTGTATTCCGCGTTGTAGATACGAAATGGACAGAGCATATTGATGCGATGGATCACCTTCGTGAAGGTATTCATTTACGTGCTTACGGTCAAATCGATCCACTTCGTGAGTACCAAATGGACGGATTCGCGATGTTCGAGTCAATGGTTGCCTCTATTGAAGAGGAAATTTCTTGTTACATTATGAAAGCTGAAATTGAACAAAACTTAGAACGTCAAGAAGTTGTTCAAGGTGAAGCTGTTCATCCTTCTAGCGATGGCGAAGAAGCAAAGAAAAAGCCAGTTGTAAAAGGTGACCAAGTGGGCCGCAACGATTTATGTAAATGTGGTAGCGGTAAAAAATATAAAAACTGCTGTGGTATCGTTCAGTAATATAGGACGGTAGCTTTGGCTGTTTTGCAAACTTTTATATCAAAAATGTATAATCAAGAAGGATTAAACTCTCTCCGTAATAAGTGGAGAGAGTTTCCCTTGTTTTCATACGAAAGTAATAGCAATTACATAGAGGTGAAGGAAATGGAATTAGTAGAAATTAGACAGGAATTAGAGAAAATGGCTAAGCGATTAGCGGCTTTTAGGGGGTCTCTTTGACCTCCCTACTAAGGAGAAACAAATTGCAGAATTAGAAGAAAAAATGATGGGCGCAGGATTTTGGGATGACCAACAAGGCGCACAAGCTGTAATTAATGAAGCGAATGCGTTAAAAGATATGGTTGGAAAGTTCCGTCAGTTAGATGAGACGTTCGAAAATTTAGAAATCACGCATGAGCTTTTAAAAGAAGAGTATGATGAAGATTTACATGAGGAATTAGAATCAGAAGTAAAAGGCTTAATTCAAGAAATGAATGAGTATGAGCTTCAGTTACTATTAAGTGATCCTTATGATAAAAATAATGCGATTTTAGAATTACATCCAGGTGCAGGTGGAACTGAGTCACAAGACTGGGGTTCTATGTTATTACGTATGTACACACGCTGGGCTGAAAAACGCGGATTCAAAGTAGAAACGGTTGATTATTTACCAGGTGATGAAGCTGGTATTAAGAGTGTAACTTTATTAATTAAAGGTCATAACGCTTACGGTTACTTAAAAGCAGAGAAAGGTGTACATCGTCTTGTACGTATTTCACCATTCGATTCTTCAGGGCGCCGTCATACATCGTTCGTATCTTGTGAAGTTGTACCAGAGTTCAATGATGAAGTTGAAATCGAAGTACGTACAGAAGACTTAAAAATTGATACGTACCGAGCAAGTGGAGCTGGTGGGCAGCACGTAAATACGACAGATTCAGCAGTTCGTATTACACATACACCGACAAATACGGTTGTAACATGTCAGTCGGAGCGTTCTCAAATTAAAAACCGTGAGCATGCGATGAAAATGTTAAAAGCGAAATTATATCAAAAGAAACTAGAAGAGCAACAAGCAGAATTAGATGAAATTCGCGGAGAGCAAAAAGAAATCGGATGGGGTAGCCAAATCCGTTCTTACGTATTCCACCCGTATTCTCTTGTAAAAGACCATCGTACAAATACGGAGGTTGGTAACGTACAAGCTGTTATGGATGGAGAGATTGATCCATTTATTGATGCTTACTTACGTTCTCGTATCTAATAAGCGAAAAAAAGCCAACGAAATTGTTGGCGCATGCTGAGGACAATAGAGGATATAAAGAATTTGATTCTATTTTTATAGATGAAGTAAAGAGGAAGAGAAGTTGGAAACGACAACTTCTCTTTTTGATGGGATTATATGTAGATTACAATGCTGTATATTGTTTTGTAAAAAGTAGAGAATAGTAAAATAGAGCGGTAATAGGGTAAAGATTTATATAGAACTTTTCTAATTTTCCTTTTAAAAAGGATACTTTATAGAAGTTTTTTAAGTTGTTCACAGAATTGAAACAACTTATGAAAGCTTTATTTTATCAAGGTTCTCACTGTATTTTTGAGGAATATGAAATACACCTTAGTTTTTCTATATAAAGATAATGCTTATAATGAAAATGAGTGTGTTAGGAATAAAAAGAATATCAACAATGGGGAGCGATAGAAGTGAAAAAGAAATTGTTGGCTATTGCGCTAGGGACATCGGTTGTTTTTGCTTTAGGAGCATGCGGAAATAAAGAAGAGAGTAAGTCTTCGAAACAGTCTGCAAGCACAGACAGCGCAGAACAAATTTTCCAAAGAAGTTGTGCGGGATGTCACGCAACAGATTTATCAGGGGCAACTGGACCTGATTTAAGAAAAGTAGGCGGTAAGTACGACGCTGCAGATATCGAAGAGATTATTAAAAAAGGCCGTGGTTCAATGTCACCAGGACTTATTCAAGGTGAAGATGCGAAAAAAGTATCTGCATGGTTAGCTGAACATAAATAAAAAGGTGAAATGGGCGAGTTGATAATATAGTCAGCTCGTTTTCCTTTTTTCTGGTATGTAACATAACTGTAACAAAAATGTATCCAAATTGGAAACCGTTTGATGTTACAATGGGGTTTGTAGAATTTTGCTGAAATATATTACATAGAGTGGTATTGCTTATGAGAAAGCATAAGTAAACTACCTTCAACAAGGATGACTAAATGAAAATGAAGGATGTCTTTTATTTTCAGATGTACAGAAAAGTATTTCGAAAAAAATCATTAAGTATTGGGTGATAAATAATGATAAAAATGACGAATGTTTATAAGGAGTACCCGAATGGTATGAAAGCCATTGCTGGTCTTACAGTTAACATTAAACAAGGTGAATTCGTATACGTAGTTGGACCGAGTGGAGCCGGGAAATCTACATTTATTAAAATGATGTATCGTGAAGAGAAACCATCTACAGGATCTATTAATGTAAATGGACTTACTATCGAAACATTGGCAGAAAGAGACGTTCCGTATTTTCGTCGTCAATTAGGTGTAATTTTCCAAGATTTCAAATTGCTGCCTAAATTAACGGTATATGAGAATGTTTCGTTTGCTTTAGAAGTAATTGAAGAAGAACCGGATGCAATTCGTGAGCGTGTAACAGAAGTTCTAGGTCTTGTAGGCCTTGAAGATCGTGCAGACGCACTTCCAAGTGAGCTTTCAGGTGGGGAGCAACAACGTGTGGCTATTGCAAGAGCAATTGTAAATAGACCAAAGGTTGTAATTGCCGATGAGCCAACAGGTAACTTAGATATTGAAACAGCTCTTGATATTATGAATATTTTTACTCGCATTAATGAGCGCGGCACAACGATCGTTATGGCGACGCATAATGCAGATATCGTAAATACAATCCGTCATCGTGTAATCGCGATTGAAGGCGGAAAAATTGTTCGAGATGAGATTGAGGGAGGATACGGATATGAAGGCTAAGACCCTTAGTCGACATTTGCGAGAAGGTGTAAAGAATCTATCACGTAACGGATGGATGACATTTGCTTCTGTTAGTGCAGTAACAGTTACATTATTACTTGTAGGTGTCTTTTTAACAGCGATTATGAATATGAACCATTTTGCGACGAAAGTAGAGCAAGATGTAGAGATTCGTGTACACATTGATCCAGCTGCAAAAGAAGCGGATCAAAAGAAATTAGAAGAAGATATGAGTAAGATTGCAAAAGTAGATTCTATTAAATATTCTTCTAAAGAAGAAGAGTTAAAACGTTTAATTAAAAGCTTAGGTGATAGTGGAAAAACGTTTGAGTTATTTGAACAAGATAACCCACTTAAAAACGTATTCATTGTAAAAGCAAAAGAACCAACCGATACAGCGACAATCGCGAAGAAAGTTGAAAAAATGCAGTTTGTTAGTAATGTTCAGTACGGAAAAGGGCAAGTTGAACGATTATTTGATACTGTAAAAACTGGTCGTAACATTGGGATTGCGTTAATTGCTGGTCTTTTATTCACAGCGATGTTCTTAATCTCTAATACAATTAAAATTACAATTTATGCTCGTAGTACAGAAATTGAAATTATGAAACTTGTTGGTGCAACAAACTGGTTTATTCGTTGGCCATTCTTGCTAGAGGGATTATTCTTAGGAGTATTAGGATCAATTATTCCAATTGGCCTAATTCTAATTACGTATAATTCGTTGCAAGGTGTGTTTAACGAAAAACTTGGCGGAACAATTTTCGAGCTTCTACCATATAGTCCGTTCGTATTCCAATTAGCTGGTTTACTAGTGTTAATCGGTGCTTTAATCGGTATGTGGGGAAGTGTAATGTCAATTCGTCGCTTCTTAAAAGTATAAAAAGTTGCAAACATAATTCGTACAAGCTTATCATATAGTAGAAATAGGTAAAGGCATCACACACTGTGTGATGCCTTTTGCTACACCACCTGTGTGTTTTGGAAAGGGGAATTCCGCATTGAAACGTAGAGTTGCAATTATTGGAATGGTTGTTGCATTTTTAATTGGTGCTGGCGGAATGTTTGCAGGCATGTCTGTATTTGGGGTTACCCCATCAGAAGTAACGCAAACAATTTCGAGTGGGAATGCTAGCACTGCGCAAGGAAATTTGGCAAAAATTAATGAGGCGTATGCACTAATTGATTCACGTTATGTGGAAGACGTGAAAGATGAAAAGTTAGTTGAAGGTGCAATACAAGGTATGTTGTCTACGCTGAAGGACCCTTATTCCACGTATATGGATAAAGAAACAGCCAAACAGTTTAGTGAATCGCTTGATCCCGAATTAGAGGGGATTGGGGCTGAGGTGAACAAGACGGACGGTAAGCTTATTATCGTATCGCCAATTAAAGGTTCACCAGCAGAAAAGATAGGAATTAAACCGAATGACCAAATTTTATCTGTAGATGGAAACAGTGTGAAAGACTTATCACGTGAAGAAGCAGTATTAAAAATTCGTGGTAAAAAGGGAACGACTGTCGCAATTGAAATTAAACGTGCGGGAGTAACTGATCCGATCGTATTTAAAATTAAGCGTGAAAAAATTCCAATCTTTACAGTGTTTAGTTCTGTGAAGCAAGAGAGCGGAAAAGATATCGGTTATATGCAAATCACTTCTTTTGCTGAAAATACAGCGAAAGAATTTAAGGATCAGTTAAAAGAGTTAGAGAAGAAAAATATAAAAGGCTTAGTTATTGACGTGCGTGGTAATCCTGGTGGCTATTTAAATAGTGTAGAAGATATACTAGGGGAAATTATGACGAATAAAAAGCCGATGCTACAAGTAGAGCAGCGAAATGGTGAGAAGAAGAAATTCTCTACGGAACTGAAAGAGAGAAAACCATATCCAATTTCAGTATTAATTGATAATGGAAGTGCTTCTGCTTCAGAGATTTTAGCGGGTGCGCTAAAAGAAGGAGAAGGATACGATTTAATTGGTGAAAAGACATTTGGTAAAGGTACTGTCCAGCAAGCTGTTCCATTTAAAGACGGCAGCAACATTAAATTAACGATGTTTAAATGGTTAACACCGGATGGGAACTGGATTCATAAAAAAGGAATCGCGCCAACAGTAGAAGTGAAGCAACCAAATTATTATCATGCGACACCAATTCAAATTGAAAAAACACTTTCATACAATTCAAATGATGTACAAGTAAAACATGCTCAAGAAATGCTTAAGAGCTTAGGGTATGTACCAGGTCGTGAAGATGGATACTTTAGTAAAGAGACAGAATCGGCTCTGAAAGCATTCCAAAATGCAAATGAGATGGAAGCGACAGGACAGCTTGATAAAAAGACAGCTGAAGCGATTCAAACTAAAATTATCGAAAAAATTCGTTCTGGAGAAAATGATCTACAATTACAGTCAGCATTAAAATTAATGGCAAAATAAGAAGAAATACAGGCAGTTTGCTGCCTGTATTTTTTTGTGTTAAACAAACGTTTGTTTAGTTATGATAATATAAAAAGAAAGAATGATATAAATGGTGGTGAATGAGTTCATGGAGGCGTGGATTTTTGAAATAATGCGGGCAGTTGGACGTTTTTTCTTACACCCTGCTGTCTATATATTTGTAATAAGTAGTATCTTCGTTGGATACTTACGTATGTTAAGAGAACGAAAAGATTTTTCTTTTAAAGTTTATGATATTTGGTTTGAACTGCGAACCTCTCTATTTGCAGGGATTGGATACGGATTAGTAGTATCTATTATTACGATTGGGCTTGGACTTGTTGTTTCTAAAGCAAGCTTATGGGCCATTTTAATTTGGACGTTATTATTTGGATTAACGGCTATGTATCGATATTTATCGGCAGCTTATACATTTAGCATTGCGATTGTATGTGTTTTATTATCTTCTAAGCTACCAGTTTCCTTCTTACAGCTTCGAGAAGGTGAAGAGAGTACCATTGTATCCCTTGCTATTTTACTAGGCGTTATGCTTATTGTAGAAGGTTTATTGATTTCTAAAAACGCAGTAGGATATTCGACGCCGAGGATTAGGAAGGGGAAGCGTGGATTAAAGATTGGTTTACACGAATCAAAGCGTTTATGGATCGTTCCTATTTTTATTCTTGTACCGGGTGATGCGGTAACACAGTTTATTTCATGGTGGCCTGTCGTTTCAATAGGTTCAAATACATATTCTCTATTCCTCGTTCCATTTTTAATTGGATTTATGAGAAAGATTAAAAGTTATGAGCCGACGGAAGCTTTATTATTTACAGGAAGACGTGTTTATGGATTAGCAGGACTTGTGCTCATTTTAGGAATCGCAAGTTATTGGTGGCACGTACTTGCAATTATCGCGATGGGAGTCGCAATGCTTGGGCGTTTCACAATCTCGATGCAAGAGAAAATTGCCGATGAAACAAGACCAGCATATTTTGCTGCACGCAATGATGGGCTCGTTGTACTAGATACAATTCCAAATACAATTGGAGCAGAGCTGAAATTACTACCTGGAGAAATTATTACGAGAGTAAATGGAGTTATTCCAAAAAGCGCTGAGGAATTTTATGATGCGCTTCAAACGAAGACGACAGGAGCATTTTGTAAATTAGAAGTATTAGATACAAATGGTGAGCTTCGTCTTGCACAAACTGCATTATATGCTGGTGGGCATCACGAATTAGGTATTGTATTCGTTGAGCAGGAGCACGAGTGGGATTCGGAAGCGATGTAATAGAAGGAAAGGTATCACCTTGTGGTGGTACCTTTTTTGTTTTTTGGGGGGAGGATAGTTAGTAAATGAAATTTATATCGGCGATTATCCGAATATATCAGCGCAACTTGAAATATATCGGCGATTTTGCAAATATATCAGCGCAACTCGAAATATATCGGCGACTATTCGAATATATCGACTTTCCAGCAAAAAACGACAACTATCGCAAAGCTTATTTTCAGTTTCATAGACGGATAACTTGAATAATTATTTGATAATGGTTATCATTTAGGGAGTCTTTTTAATTTTGGAAAATGGAGGTAAGATATGCTGCGTAAATTTTTCTCGTACTATAAACCGTATAAAGGTTTATTTATACTCGACTTTTCTTGTGCGGTTGTCGCAGGATTATTAGAACTCGGCTTCCCGCTTATCGTAAATCAATTTATTGATAAGTTATTGCCAGGGCAAAACTGGACGCTTATTTTATGGGCTTGTTTCGGTTTACTCGCAGTTTATATGTTAAATGCAGGCTTACAATATGTCGTTACATATTGGGGACATATGCTTGGTGTTAACATTGAAACAGATATGAGGCAGAAATTATTTGATCATATTCAAAAGCTATCATTCAGATTTTTTGACAATAATAAAACAGGTCATTTAATTTCCCGCCTTACAAACGATTTAATGGAAATTGGGGAAATTGCTCATCATGGACCGGAAGATTTATTTATCGCCGTAATGACTTTAGTTGGGGCATTTTCATTTATGATGATGATTAACTGGAAGTTAGCGTTATTAACGTTCTTCGTCATTCCATTCCTATTATGGTTAGCACTTTACTTCAATAAAAAAATGACAGGTACATTTAGACGTTTATTCTCAGACGTTGCTGATTTTAATGCATGCATTGAGAACAATGTTGGGGGAATTCGTGTTGTACAAGCATTCGGAAATGAAAAGTTTGAGAAAGAGCAATTTGCTGTCAACAACGCTCGTTTCCGTACAACGAAATTAATGGCGTATAAAATTATGGCGTTAAATTCATCGATTAGTTATATGCTCATGCGGCTCGTAACGCTCTTCGTCTTAATATGCGGTACATGGTTTGTTCTGCAAGGAGAATTAACGTACGGTGGATTTATCGGATTCGTTCTATTAACGAATATTTTCTTCCGCCCAATTGAAAAAATTAACGCGGTAATCGAAAGCTATCCGAAGGGAATCGCTGGTTTTAAAAGGTATGTAGAGCTTCTTGAAACAGAGCCTGACATTGTAGACTCTAAAGATGCAATGGAAGTTAAACATGTACATGGTGATATTCAATATAACAACATTACGTTCGGATATGAAAATAAAGAACCAATTTTAAATGACATTAGTTTGAAAATACATGCAGGTGAAACGGTTGCGTTCGTTGGACCATCAGGAGCTGGGAAAACGACGTTATGTAGCCTATTACCACGTTTTTATGAGCAATCATCTGGATCAATTCAAATTGATGGGATTGATACGAAAGATATGACATTATCTTCACTTCGTAAGCAAATTGGAATTGTGCAGCAAGACGTGTTCTTATTTTCAGGAACAATTCGTGAAAATATAGCTTACGGAAATTTAAAGGCATCAGAGCCTGAAATTTGGCAGGCAGTAAAACGTGCGCAGTTAGAAGATTTAATTTACTCACAGCCGGAAGGTTTAGATACTGTTATCGGTGAGCGCGGCGTGAAACTTTCAGGTGGACAAAAGCAGCGTCTAGCTATTGCTCGTATGTTCTTGAAAAACCCACCAATTTTAATATTGGATGAAGCAACTTCTGCACTAGATACAGAGACAGAACTTGCGATTCAAAAATCGCTTGCTGAATTAGCTGTCGGTCGCACAACGCTAGTTATCGCTCACAGACTTGCAACGATTAAAAATGCAGATCGCATCGTCGTTGTAAATAAAGATGGCATTGCAGAACAAGGTTCACATAATGAATTAATTGAGCAAGGTGGAGGATACAGTAGGTTATACGAAGCTCAGTTTAGTTCGTAAATATAATTTGTACTGAATTAGTGCACCATAAGTAGGTAAAAATCTCATATGGGAGGCTATAAAGTATGATTGTAACAACAACGTCTACAATTCAAGGAAAAGAAATTATTGAGTATATTGATATTGTCAATGGAGAAGCGATTATGGGCGCGAATATCGTTCGTGACCTTTTCGCTTCTGTTCGTGACGTTGTCGGCGGTCGTGCTGGCGCTTATGAAAGTAAATTAAAAGAAGCGCGCGACATCGCAATGGAAGAGATGAAAACTTTCGCAAGACAAAAAAATGCAAATGCAATTGTTGGTATTGACGTGGATTACGAAGTAGTTCGCGAAGGTATGTTAATGGTTGCGGTGAGCGGGACTGCTGTCCGTATTTAAAGTAAAAAGCCGTGCTGATGCACGGCTTTTTACTTTGTATGTCGAAGTTTCAATATTTCTTGGGAAATGTGGAAGGCCCCGTCGATATATAGGGAAGACATCAGAGCGCTTCTTTACATTTTTGAATTTGAGTTAATAATTTTGCGTATTCTTGTTCGAGAGATGTGATGTCATCGTGCTGATTTGGTATGGAAATTCGGCCGATGATTTCTGTTAATTTTGTTTGTAATCGTAATAATTCTTGTTCAGTAACGTTTACAGAATCCCCGGTTGTTCTTTTTGTGTAATGCTCGTAATTACCGTGGAATACTGTTGGCTCACTCTCATCTACTTGTATAATATGGTCTGCAACAGAGCGAATAAAAGCACGGTCATGGCTAATGAAAAGTATTGTACCAGGGTATTCTTGTAACATGCTTTCTAATTCTTCTTGCGTTGCTAAATCTAGATAGTTTGTCGGTTCATCAAGCAGAAGCATATTATAGTTTCCTAAAAATATTTTTGCGAGCGCAACCTTCATCCGCTCGCCGCCGCTTAGAACGTGTACAGGCTTATGAACGTCTTCACGGCGGAATAGGAGCCTTGCCAGTATTGTGCGAACGAACGATTCTGTATAGTTTGTTTCTTCTAGAACGTTTTCTAAAATGGTTTTATTTGTTTTTAAAATAGATAGTGTTTGTTCGAAGTATCCAATTTTACAACTTTTCGAAAGCTGAATGCCACGCTCGTTTGCGAGAAGCATGTTGAACAAAGTTGTTTTGCCGCTTCCGTTTGCCCCTAAAACAGCAAGCTTTGCACCAGGAGCAATCGTTCCATTCATATTTTTAAATAGTGTGCGGTCACCTATTTTCTTTGTTGCTTTATTAAACTGTACTGCCACTTTACTATGAATCGGTGTATGGTATTGTACGTCAAACTGAGCTTGAGAAAAATCTTTCGGCTTTTCTTTCTTTTCTAATTTTTCGAGGCGTGTTTCTAATGCTTTTGCTGCTTTGCTAACCTGTTCTTGGCCGTGAGCCCCACTTAATTTATACAGTTTAGATTCAGATGAGCTGAACCGTTTTGGGATTTTTGTCATGTTAGAAGCACGTTGCTTTCTTTGTAAAATGGACTGCTCTAAACGATTTTTTTCTTGTACATATTGCTCATACTCTGCTTGTTTTTGTATTCGTTCACGTTCTTTTTGTTTTCGATAGTTGGAATAATTCCCTTTATACTCTTGAATCGTACCGTCTTCAATTTCAATAATTTTAGTACATATATTATCTAGAAATTCACGATCATGTGATATTAAAACAAGAGCCCCTTTATAAGATAAGAGTGCCTTTTCTAATTGCTCTGTACCAACCATATCTAAGTGGCTTGTTGGTTCATCAGCGAATAAAATGCCTGCATCCTGTTCGAGAGCATGGGCAATCTTTAGCCGCATTCGCTCACCGCCGCTCATTGCATCTGTAACATTTGAAATACTCCATTTTCCTTTTGAGAGAGAGGAAGCGGTTTCCGGTAGTTCCTCACTAAGCTGAGGAATGATGCTGATAGAACTATGATGAGTTACTATGCCATTGTCAGCTTCTATTTCTTTACTTAATATTTGTAATAACGTAGATTTACCAGCTCCGTTGACGCCGACAATTCCTATACGGTCATGTGCTTGTATTTCCAGTGATGGTAACGTAAATAGTGTGCGATCACCAAAGCTCTTCTCAATATTACTTGCGAATAATATAGTCATAAAAAAACCTCCCTAGTTTTACTAGAGAGGATAAACGTCGCCCTTGCATGTAAAAAATCGTACATAAATAAACGACTTTTTTACATGATCGCTTCGAAAGAAAGTATCGACAAATGGACAGACTAATCCCCTGCTAGTTTTCATCATTTTTTGTTCACTATTTGTGATGGATGAAATAAATAAGAGAATTAGAACTTCATTGGTCAAAGTACCTTCCTTTCATAATATTACTTTTATTGTATGCGCATACAAAAGGGTTTGTCAAACTTATTTCTGTTCGCTATTTTTGAATGTATCATTATACAATTGTGCTTTTGTCAGCGCCTCAGCATCGTTTTTAATTTCATCCAGTCCATTCGCATTCCCAATAACATAACCTTCAAATGAAGAGCCAACAAAATCAAAGATATATTGGAATTGAGCAATAAGCGGTAATGCTTTTACCTTTGGGTTGTCCCCGCCAACGATGACAACATACATTTTTTTGCCTTTCATTTTTTCTTTGAAATGAAGGGATGTATCGCGCAAGCTTTGTGACCAGCGATCAACAAAATTTTTCATATGTCCACTCATTCCGTACCAATATAATGGTGTAGCAAAGATAATCGTGTCGGGTTCTAGCATGCGTTTCGTTAACTGCTCATAGTCATCATTTACGGATTGGAATCCTTCTGCATCATGACGTTGGTCTGTAATAGGATAGACGGTATGATCACGCAAATAAATTTGTTCTGTTTCAATGTCCTCTATCATCATATGTGTTAAAGCTTCTGTATTTCCGTTTTGTCTTGAACTGCCATGTATAACAAACATGTAATCATCCCTTTTCTTTTGCATGTTTTAGGAGTGAAACGTGTTTTTGCAAATTCGTTTGGATGTTGGAAAGCAATGAGATTTGCTTTGTTACTTCATTGAGTTTATCTTCGTAAAGCGTAAGGATACTGCTGCACGGATTGTCGTACAGGTGCGGTTCAATTTCAAGGCAGCGCAGCATCCTTGCCGTCTCTTCTAAATTTAAGCCAATTTGTAAGTACATTTGAATAAGCTCCACTTTTTCGATGGCACTTTCATCAAAATCACGGTAACCATTTGCAAGGCGCGTAGAAGGGAGTAATCCCTTTTCTTCGTAATGTCTTAGTGATCTTTCACTAACGCCAGTTTCTTTTGATAATTCTCCAATTCGCAATGTATTTCACTCCTTTTACATGTATTGTAAACCTTCACACTAATGTGAAGGTCAACTCTGTTTTTTTGCAAAAGAATGTACATGATTTAAGAACACTTGAATGGCTTTAGATGGAATGAAATATTTACCGCGCACGATGGAGAATGGACGGATTAGTTGTTCATTGGGAACTTCGACGTGGAATAGTTCTTTTGCTAATAGCTCTTTCCGTACAGTCCAATCAGAAAGGATAGCGATGCCAAGCCCGGCACTAACAGCTTCCTTTACGCTTTGTATACTACTGAATGTAAAGAATCGTTTCATTTTTAAATGGTGTTGATGAATAAAGCGGTCACTATAAGCGCGTGTACCAGAACCACTTTCTCTTAATACCCATACTTGATCTTGGAGTGTACTTTCATTTATTTCATTTGTGCGGAGCAATGGATGATTTGGCGGGACGACGAGCTTCATTTCATCTTGCATAAATGTTTCAACATCTACGTCGGCGTATACGACTTGTCCTTCCACTAGGCCGATATCAATTTGATTAGAGCGAAGGCTTTGCAAAACGTCTTCTGTATTTGAGATGAAAGTATGAACTTCGACGTGTGGATTTTCATTCGCATAGTTAGCCAGTATTTTTGGAAGTAAGTATTCGCCAATTGTAAAACTAGCACCAATGCGAAGTGTTCCTGTTACAACGTTATGTAGTTCGTTAATTTCTTGTTTCGCATCTTCGTAAAGAGAGAGCATTTGCTTTGCATGTATATATAATATGTTTCCTGCTTCCGTAACTTGGACGTGCTTCGGGGAGCGTTGAATAAGTGTAGTGCCAAATTCGTTTTCTAAGTTGCGTATATGCATACTTACTCCAGGCTGTGAAAGGTTTAATAATTCTGCTGCACGGGAGAAGTGTTTCTGTTCAACGACAGTAACAAAAATTTTTAAAATGTCTACGTTCATATAATAGGCTCCTTTCTTTTTCTATCATCTTATCATAAGTATTTCTGATGATAGAGATTTGGTATTGGTATTAAACTTATTATAGAAACTCTCTTATAATGTAAGTAGAAAGAACATGCATGTTCCAATACGATTATTGGAGTGGTTCAAAATGGAACAAACACTTGTTATACAAAAGAAGAAGCGTTTTGGATTTTCGCAAGGGATTGGGATTACGCTATTAATCGCAATTGCCGCGAAATATTTAGCAGAGCTTCCATTTTTAAATATTATGGGACAATTAGTAATTGCTATTCTAATTGGGATGGTTTGGCGTGCGGCAATTGGAGTCCCTCAAGATGCGATTGCAGGGACGAACTTTGCGAGTAAGAAGTTGCTGCGCTTTGGAATCATCTTACTTGGAATGCGATTAAATCTTGTTGATATTGCGAAGGCAGGGCCGAAAGTATTGGTCATCGCAGCGGTTGTTATTACATTTACGATTTTCGTTGTATATGGACTAACGAAAGTATTTAAGGTAGAAAAGAAACTTGGGATTTTAACAGCATGTGGTACAGCAATTTGCGGGGCGGCAGCGGTCGTGGCAATTGCGCCGCAAGTGAAAGCAAAAGATGATGAAACGGCAGTTGGGGCTGCAATTATTGCTATTTTAGGTACGATATTTACGCTTATTTATACGTTATTATATCCAGTGCTTGGCTTCTCGCCGTACGGCTACGGTGTATTCTCAGGTGCGACGCTGCATGAAATTGCTCATGTTATCGCAGCTGCGGCGCCAGGAGGAAGTAAAGCTGTAGACATCGCAGTTATCGTGAAGTTAACGCGCGTTGCAATGCTCGTACCAGTAGCAATTTTAATTGGATTATGGTTTGGAAAGAGTGAAGGAAGCAAGGAAAAAGGATCGTGGCGCGACCTTCCAATTCCATGGTTCATTTTCGGATTTTTAGCGATGAGTGCAGTGCATTCGCTCGGGATTATTCCAGAAGTTGTTGCGGGATACATTGTTGTCATTGCTTATATGCTAATCGCAATGGCGATGGCAGGACTTGGTTTAAATGTAGAGTTTAAAACGTTCCGTAAGTTAGGAAGCAAAGCGTTCGTGGCGGGGCTGATTGGCTCGGTTTGCTTATCGGTTCTTGGATACGTTCTTGTATATGCGTTAGGATTTATGTAGTAGGAAGAAGCTGTTCCCGAAGGTATTTGGGGACAGCTTTTTCTTATGATTATAGTAGCGCTACGGATGTCAATATTTGTCGGTAAGTCGATATATTTGAAAAATCGCCGATATAAATGGAGTTGCGCTGATATATTTGGGAAATCGCCGATATAATTTAAGTTGCGCTGATATAAATTGAATTACTCTTGTACTTTATTAGAGTAGGTGTTCAGTGAAACGTTTTTCTAAAATTTGTAAAGATATCTTTACTTGTAACTGGAAAATATTTATAATTTAAGTAAAGATATCTTTACTTTTGAAGGTGGAGCCTATGGGTGTGAAAAATAAAATAAAAGAGTTAAGAAAGCAAAATCATATAACGCAAGTTGAAATGGCAAAGGCGATGCAAGTGACGCGGCAGACGATAGTGGCGATTGAAAACCATCATTACAATCCGAGTCTAGAGTTATCTTTAAAAATCGCCAAGTATTTTGGAGTGAAGGTGGAGGAAATATTTACGCTGGAGTAAGGGGAGAGAAAATGAACGATAGGTTTGAGAGATTTCAATTAGAGTAAACGTTTAAATATATAAGGATTGGTTTTGATTTATTAATTAGTATCGCATCAACGAGCGTGTTAGCAACAAAGAATAATAGATAGAAAAAGGGGAACTGGGATGGGATTACCGGTGTTATGTGTCGCTACAGCTATATTTGCGCTTCTTTGGGGAATGCAAAATTTTTCTCGTAATCCAGTGCCAAGCATTTGCATTATGATTGGTACTGTAGGTTTATCGTATTATTTATTATTATTAGCCCATTATCATAAAACGGCAACGAGTGTTGTTGTTGGGGCACTTATTTTATTTTGTGGGCGCGCCATACAAAAGGGGTTATTCCCATAAAAGCTGTTTATACACTTTGTATAAACAGTTTTTTGTATTTTTTTTACAAAACGCTTGAAAGTTACGTAACGTCATCTTTTATAATGAGGGGGAAGAGGTGATGGTAGTGATTTCAATACAAGAATTGACGAGAGAAACAGGGGTTACAGTACGTACACTACGTTATTATGATCAAATAGATTTATTAAAGCCGAGCGGAAAAACAGAGGGCGGACATCGGTTATATAGTGAAAATGACGTTATTCGTTTGCAACAAATTTTATTTTTAAAAGAAATGGGATTCTCATTAAAAGAAGCTGCGAATATGTTAGTAAAAGGTGAGCTGGATTTGAAAAATTCGCTTGAAAAACAACTTCGGTTTGTACAGGAAGAACACAAGAAATTTAATCGAATGGAGCGTGTTTTACAAGCAGTTGTTTATTCGGTAGATGTAGAGGGAGAACTTGATTGGAAAGTTATGTTTGAACTGATTCAGCTTTCGAAACAGTCGTCTCGTATACGTGAAATATTTCAAAATGAAGTATTTTCAAAGGAAGAACAAAAATTGCTTCATAATTTGCCAAATATGAGTGAAGAAGATCCGAATGTTTTAGAATGGGTAGATTTATTAAAGCAATTTCGCACTTTTATGAAAGATGGTAAAGAAACTGCAAATGATGAGGTACAAGGGGCAACGAAGAGATTAATGCAGAAGTGTTTAGAAATGGCCAATGGTGATGAAGCATTTTTAGATAAGTTATGGGAAGTTAGAAAATCGAAGGAAGATTCACAGAAAATGAGCATGTATCCAATTGAAGAAGAACTTTTATTATATATGGATGAAGCTTTTCGTATATATGATGAAAAGGAGAAGGGTAAATGAGTATACTTGCAGAATATCGTTGGTATTTTTTAATTGGGGCAGAAATTGTATTTTGGTTATCAGCTATTGGTTTCTTTTTACTTCGCTACGGATTCCGTTTGAAAAGGGCGAGTTTTATTATGGGGATTGTACTCCTCGTAAATGAAGTATTTATTTTAACTTTAGGGGTAGTGGACTATTATCAAACAGGAAAGTTCTCTAACTTTCAGATTATTACTGTAATCATTTTATTATATGCAGTTTTCTACGGGAAAAAGGATTTAAAGAAGCTTGATATATTTGTACAAAAATCAGTTGCGAAATGGCGTAATGAACCGGCGCCTATTATTGAAGAACAGGTAGAATTAACAGGCATGGCCTATGCAAAGCAGGAAATAAAAAATTGGGTATTACATCTTGTTTTATTTGTTGTTGTGCATATTTTCTTTTTCTTTCTGTATGGTTTTGTCCCGTTTGAACAATGGCATAATTGGTTAGAAACGGGGATTGTTTTAAATGAAAAAGCAAGTCGTGTTAGCCAAGTTTGGGCGATTATACTCTTAGTGGATACAGTTATTTCATTTTCATATGTTTTTTTCCCGAAGAAGGAAAAAGGAAAAAAGAAGCTACTTTCGTAGAGGAAAGTAGCTTTTTTAGTATACCAATAGTTTGTATAGGAGAGGATGACAGTAGGAAAAAGAGCTAGTTTTATATGTCTATTTGAAATGAATTAGGTTTTTAATTAGTGTGTTGTTTACTTTCTGTTCATGTGGGAGAAGGTTTGATAAGGAAGGAAGTATGCTCTCCTTCCTTTTTCTATGTATATATTGTCGAAAGTTTTACCGAATATCTGTTCGTTTTTTTAGGTTTTTTGGGGGTATTCGTGGTAAAATAATAATACAGATTTTTATGAGGAGGTCGGATTTTCTTGGAACGTCAATTTGAAATTGTCTCAGCGTATTCCCCGCAAGGTGATCAGCCGGTAGCTATAGAGAAGCTTGTAGAGGGAATTAATAGTGGAAAGAAAAAGCAAGTGTTGCTTGGAGCGACAGGAACGGGTAAGACATTTACGATTTCAAATGTCATTAAAGAAGTGCAAAAGCCAACACTTGTTATGGCTCATAATAAAACGTTAGCAGGGCAGTTATATAGTGAGTTGAAAGACTTTTTCCCGAATAATGCAGTTGAATATTTTGTTAGTTACTACGATTATTATCAGCCAGAAGCATATGTGCCGCAAACAGATACGTTTATTGAAAAAGATGCGCAGATTAATGATGAAATTGATAAATTGCGTCACTCGGCAACGTCTGCATTATTTGAACGGGACGATGTAATTATCGTTGCGAGTGTTTCGTGTATATATGGCTTAGGTTCTCCAGAAGAATACCGCGAGCTAGTTGTTTCGCTTCGAGTTGGTATGGAAAAAGACCGCAATCAATTGCTTCGTGAACTTGTTGATGTACAGTATGGACGTAATGATATTGATTTCAAGCGTGGTACATTCCGTGTGCGCGGAGATGTAGTTGAAATCTTCCCGGCATCACTTGATGAGCATTGTATTCGAATCGAATTTTTCGGTGATGAAATCGATCGTATTCGAGAAGTAAATGCGTTAACAGGTGAAGTATTAGCAGAACGTGATCATGTAGCAATCTTCCCAGCATCTCACTTCGTTACACGTGAAGAGAAAATGAAGGTCGCTATTGAAAATATCGAAAAAGAATTAGAAGAACGTTTAAAGGAGTTAAATGATAACGGTAAGTTGTTAGAAGCGCAGCGTATAGAGCAACGTACACGTTATGATTTAGAAATGATGCGCGAGATGGGCTTTTGTTCAGGTATTGAAAACTACTCCCGTCATTTAACGCTTCGTCCGGCGGGTGCAACGCCATATACGTTATTAGACTATTTCCCAGAAGATTTCTTAATCGTTATGGATGAGTCGCACGTATCAGTACCGCAAGTAAGAGCGATGTATAACGGTGACCAAGCACGTAAACAAGTGCTTGTGGATCATGGATTCCGTCTGCCATCGGCTTTAGATAATAGACCGCTTATGTTTGATGAGTTTGAAGAGAAAACGAATCAAGTTATTTACGTTTCGGCAACGCCAGGGCCGTACGAGTTAGAGCAGTCACCAGAAGTAATAGAACAAATTATTCGTCCAACAGGACTCTTAGATCCGCCAATTGATATACGACCAATTGAAGGGCAAATTGACGATTTATTAGGAGAGATTCAAGATCGCATTGCAAAAAATGAACGTGTATTAATTACGACTTTAACGAAGAAAATGTCAGAGGATTTAACGGATTACTTAAAAGATGTAGGAATTAAAGTTAACTATCTTCACTCTGAAATTAAAACGTTAGAACGTATTGAAATTATCCGTGATCTTCGCCTCGGTAAATTTGATGTACTTGTCGGTATTAACTTATTGCGAGAAGGATTAGATATTCCGGAAGTATCACTTGTAGCTATTTTAGATGCTGATAAGGAAGGATTTTTGCGTTCAGAACGTTCATTAATTCAAACAATTGGTCGTGCAGCACGTAATGAAAACGGCCGCGTTATTATGTATGCAGATCGTATCACGAAATCTATGGGGATTGCGATTGAAGAAACGAAGCGTCGTCGTAGTATACAAGAAGCTTACAATGAAGAGCATGGTATTACGCCGAAAACGATTCAAAAAGGCGTTCGTGATGTTATCCGTGCAACGACAGCTGCTGAAGAGACAGAAACATACGAAGCAGCACCAGCTAAGAAGATGACGAAAAAAGAGCGCGAAAAGACAATTGCGAAGATGGAAGCAGAGATGAAAGAAGCAGCAAAAGCGTTAGACTTCGAGCGTGCAGCTGAACTAAGAGATTTACTATTAGAATTAAAAGCGGAAGGGTGAAAAGAGTGAGTAAGAGCAAGGATTTTATCGTTGTAAAAGGTGCTAGAGCACATAACTTAAAAAATATTGATGTAACCATTCCGAGAAATCAGCTTGTCGTTGTAACGGGATTGTCTGGTTCGGGGAAATCATCATTAGCATTTGATACGATTTATGCAGAAGGGCAGCGCAGATACGTAGAATCATTATCTGCGTATGCGCGCCAGTTTTTAGGACAAATGGATAAGCCGGATGTGGACACGATTGAAGGATTGTCACCAGCGATTTCAATCGATCAAAAAACAACGAGTCGTAATCCACGTTCAACTGTCGGAACGGTAACGGAGATTTATGATTATTTACGTTTATTATTTGCGCGAATTGGTACGCCAATTTGTCCAAATCATGGGATTGAAATTACATCACAAACAGTAGAGCAGATGGTAGACCGTGTTCTTGAATATCCTGAACGTACGAAATTACAAGTGTTAGCTCCTATCGTGTCTGGGCGTAAAGGTGCACATGTGAAAGTACTTGAAGATATTAAGAAGCAAGGATATGTTCGTGTACGTGTTGATGGTGAAATGCTTGATGTATCTGAAGATATTACGTTAGATAAAAATAAGAAGCATTCCATTGAAGTTGTAATTGACCGTATTGTTGTAAAAGAAGGAATCGCAAGCCGTCTTGCTGATTCACTTGAAAGTGCATTAAAGCTTGGCGGAGGCCGCGTGTTAATTGATGTAATGGGAGAAGAGGAACTTCTATTTAGTGAACATCATGCTTGTCCGCATTGTGGTTTTTCAATCGGAGAATTAGAGCCGCGTATGTTCTCATTCAACAGTCCGTTCGGAGCATGTCCTTCTTGTGATGGACTTGGTTCAAAGCTAGAGGTAGATTTAGAGCTTGTTATCCCGAACTGGGATTTATCATTAAATGAACATGCAATTGCACCTTGGGAACCGACAAGTTCACAATACTATCCACAACTTTTACAATCTGTATGTAATCACTACGGCGTTGATATGGATGTGCCTGTGAAAAATATACCGAAAGATTTATTTGATAAAGTGTTGTACGGAAGCGGGGAAGAGAAGGTTTATTTCCGCTATGTAAATGAATTTGGTCAAGTAAAGGAAAATGAGATTTTATTTGAAGGTGTTATTCCAAACATTGAACGTCGTTATCGTGAAACGAGCTCCGATTACATTCGTGAGCAAATGGAAAAGTATATGGCAGAACAAGCTTGTCCGAAGTGTAAAGGTGGACGCTTAAAGCCTGAGAGCTTAGCTGTATTTGTTGGCAATAAAACGATTGCTGACGTAACGAAGTATTCAGTTCAAGAAGTACAAGAATTCTTCTCGAATGTAGAGCTAACGGAGAAGCAACAAAAAATAGCTCATTTAATTTTAAGAGAAATTCAGGAGCGCGTTGGGTTCTTAGTGAACGTTGGTTTAGATTATTTAACGTTAAGTCGTGCCGCAGGAACTTTATCAGGTGGTGAGGCGCAGCGTATTCGTTTAGCGACGCAAATTGGTTCTCGTCTAACTGGCGTACTTTATATTCTTGATGAACCTTCAATTGGTTTACACCAGCGTGATAACGATCGTCTTATTCGTACATTGCAAGAAATGCGCGATTTAGGTAATACGTTAATTGTTGTTGAACATGATGAAGATACGATGATGGCTGCTGACTATTTACTTGATATAGGGCCTGGTGCAGGTATTCACGGTGGACAAGTCGTATCAGCAGGTACACCGGCTGAAGTGATGCAAGATGATAATTCATTAACAGGGAAGTATTTAAGCGGTAAAGAGTTTATTCCTGTTCCACTTGAAAGACGTAAAGGTGACGGAAGGAAAGTGGAAATTGTCGGCGCAAAAGAGAATAACTTAAAGAATGCGAAGATGTCATTCCCGCTTGGTACGTTTGTAGCGGTAACAGGTGTATCTGGATCAGGTAAAAGTACGATGATTAATGAAGTACTATATAAATCGTTAGCGCAAAAGTTATATAAAGCGAAAGCGAAGCCGGGTACGCATAAAGAAATTAAAGGTCTTGAACATTTAGATAAAGTAATTGATATTGACCAATCACCAATCGGTCGTACACCACGTTCTAATCCAGCGACGTACACAGGTGTATTTGATGATATTCGTGATGTGTTTGCACAAACGAATGAAGCGAAAGTGCGCGGATATCAAAAAGGACGTTTCAGCTTTAACGTAAAAGGTGGCCGTTGTGAAGCGTGCCGTGGTGATGGAATTATTAAAATCGAAATGCACTTCTTACCAGACGTATACGTTCCATGTGAAGTTTGTCATGGTAAACGTTATAACCGCGAAACGTTAGAAGTGAAGTATAAAGATAAGAATATTTCTGAAGTGTTAGGGATGACAATTGAAGATGGAGTAGAGTTCTTCGCTAATATCCCAAAAATTAAGCGTAAACTTCAAACGCTTGTAGACGTTGGGCTTGGTTATATGAAATTAGGTCAACCAGCAACAACATTATCTGGTGGGGAAGCACAGCGTGTGAAATTAGCTTCTGAATTACATCGTCGTTCTACAGGACGTACGTTATACATTTTAGATGAACCAACGACTGGTTTGCATGCGCATGATATTGCACGTCTTCTAGAAGTGTTGCAACGTCTTGTTGAGAGCGGTGAGACAGTACTTGTAATTGAACATAATTTAGATGTGATAAAAACAGCTGATTATATAGTTGACCTTGGACCAGAGGGTGGAGATAAAGGTGGACAAATCGTTGCTTCCGGAACGCCAGAGCAAGTAGTGAAAGAAGAGCGCTCGTACACAGGTAAATATTTAAAAGAGATTTTAAATCGTGATAAAGCAAGAATGAAAGAGAAAATAAAAGAAGTAGAGTTATCGCAATAAGTTTATTTATGAAAACCGGGTGGAAATGACGCTCGGTTTTTATTGTATAGGGGGAGAAGATGGAGTTTTTAGAGGTGTTAAGGAAGAAAAATATGAAGGTAAGAGAGTTTCAAAGTTGGGGTGTATATTTTCGAAAGCTCTGGGAGGATCACTTTGCAAATCATTTAAGTGATGAAGAAAAAGAAGACATTTTTCTTTATGGAGATAAGTATGGATGTGGGTATCTTTGGCACATATTTAGTTATGAGAAAAAGAAGTGTTTAGAGGGGAAAGAAGCAAAGAACGCGTTTCATAATGAAGTGAAAAAGGATTGCTACATTTTCTATCAACACTGTGATGAGGTACTGTTAATAAAGGATGCGAGTTTGTTACATATGGATGATATATTGTGTGAGACGGATGATATGTATAAGGGTGATATCTATATTGTAGATAAAGAGTTCACTTGGACTTTTGTAAAAACTCATGAACATAGATGGTGCGGCCCTTATTTTACTAAGAAATGTTAGTAGGTATACAAGCATGAAAGATAGAATAAGTTGATATAAGTGTTCGTATCATACTTGCGTTTCTTATCTATTAGCGTATGATGAAATATATATGTTTAAAAGGATGTGTAACGAAATGAGATGGATTGTATCACTTCTTGTAAATAGCGTTGTGTTAATCGCTGTATCGGGACTTTTAAAAGGGATTGCACCAGATGCATTTTACGTAGCAAATATACAAACTGCAATTATTGCGAGTATTATATTGGCGGTTTTAAATGTGTTCGTAAAGCCATTTTTAATTTTAATTACGCTACCAATTACTGTTGTAACTTTCGGCTTCTTCTTAATTGTTATTAATGCGATTACGTTAAAAATAGCAGATTCATTATTAGGAGATGCTTTTAATATATCAGGATTTGGTGTAGCGATTGTTGCGGCAATTTGTATTTCAATTTTTAATATGATAATTGAAAAGGCAATTGTTGAGCCTCTATATGAAAAAAAGAGAAAGTGACAAAAAGAAAAACATTTCATTATTCGTATGAAATGTTTTTTTCTATTTATTAGAAACCGTATTTCTTGTTTCCAGAAAAAAATGGTACAATATCCGATAGAATGGAATTTTACATCAAACGAGACTGAACCCGCAGCGGAGTGGAGGTTTATACATATGCCGAAAGTAAGGACAAAAGATTTAATTGAACAATTTCAATTGGAGTTAATCAGTGGTGAAGAAGGTATTCATCGTCCAATTGATACAAGTGATTTATCACGACCTGGAATTGAAATGGCAGGATTTTTTACATACTATCCAGCAGATCGTGTGCAGCTTCTTGGTAAAACGGAGCTTACTTTCTTTGACACGTTAACGTCAGAGCAAAAACAAGAGAGAATGAAAGCGCTTTGTACTGAGGAGACGCCATGTATTATTGTAACTCGTAATCAAGATGTACCAGATGAGTTATTACAAGCATCACGTGAATCAGGTATGCCTTTATTACGTTCTTCTCAAACGACAACGAGATTATCAAGTCGTTTAACAAACTATTTAGAAGGTAAGTTAGCACCAACAACAGCTGTTCATGGTGTGTTAGTAGATATTTACGGCGTTGGTGTTTTAATTACAGGTCAAAGTGGTGTTGGTAAAAGTGAGACAGCTCTTGAGCTTGTAAAGCGTGGTCACCGTCTTGTTGCGGATGATAGTGTAGAAATTCGTCAAGAAGATGAAGATATGTTAGTCGGAAGTTCACCAGATTTAATTGAGCATTTATTAGAAATTCGTGGTCTAGGTATTATTAACGTTATGACGTTATTCGGTGCAGGGGCAGTGCGAAATTATAAGCGTATTACACTTGTTATTAATCTTGAAATTTGGGATCAAAAGAAAAATTACGATCGCTTAGGTCTTGATGAAGAGAAGATGAAGATTATTGATACAGAACTTACGAAGATTACACTTCCAGTTCGTCCTGGTCGAAACTTGGCTGTTATTATTGAAGTAGCAGCGATGAACTTCCGTTTGAAACGTATGGGAGTCAATGCAGCACAGCAGTTCTCTGAACGATTAATGAGTGCAATTGAGTTAGGAAATCAGGAGTAAACTTTGGAGAGGGAGGTCATATACATATGCTGTTAGCTTCTGTACCACAGCTTGACCGTGTAGCTATCCAACTTGGGCCGTTTCCTGTGTATTGGTACGGGATTATTATCGGTACAGGTGTGCTATTAGGTCTTTGGCTGGCAACTCGCGAGGGAGAAAGGCTAGGTATTCCAAAAGATACATTTGTTGACCTTGTATTAATTGCAGTACCGATCGCTATTCTTTTTGCGAGAATGTACTATGTTATTTTTGAATGGGAATATTACGCACAAAATCCGAGTCAAATTATTAATATTCGTCAAGGTGGTTTGGCGATTCATGGTGGTTTAATCGGAGCTGTTATTACCGGAATTCTTTTTGCGAAGCGACGCGGGGTTTCCTTCTGGAAGTTGGCTGATATTGCTGCACCAAGTATTTTACTAGGACAAGCAATTGGCCGATGGGGAAACTTTATGAACCAAGAGGCGCATGGTGATGAAGTAACGAGACAGTTTTTAGAAGGTCTTCATTTACCAGACTTCATTATTAATCAAATGTATATTGAGGGTGTGTACTATCATCCGACGTTTTTATATGAATCATTATGGAATTTTGCAGGTGTAATTTTACTACTTGCATTAAGAAAAGTGAATTTACGTCGCGGGGAGTTATTCTTCACATATTTAATTTGGTATTCAGTAGGACGCTTCTTCGTAGAAGGCTTACGTACAGATAGTTTAATGCTAGGACCACTTCGTATTGCACAAGTAATGTCAATTGGACTTGTTGTTATTTCTATTATTTTCATTATTGTGAGACGAAAAATGGGGCAAGCTGATAAAAGATATTTAGAAAATTAGAGACAAGTAGCATCTTATTATAAGATGCTGCTTCTTTCATATTCAGGAAGGCGAAAGGACTAAGGCGATGAGAATAAATACCGTGTTATTTGATTTAGATGGAACTTTAATTAATACAAATGAACTTATTATTTCTTCGTTTTTACATACTTTAAATACATATTATCCAAATCAATATAAGCGTGAAGATGTGTTGCCATTTATCGGTTCATCTTTGCATGATACTTTCAGCAAGATTGATGAAAGTAAGGTTGAAGAGATGATTACTAGCTATCGCAAATTTAACCATGATCATCATGATGAATTAGTAGAAGAATATGAAACTGTATATGAAACAGTTCGAGAGTTGAAGAAGCAAGGTTATAAAGTTGGTATTGTTACAACGAAAGCGAGACAAACCGTTGAGATGGGATTACAGTTGTCAAAGCTTGATGAATTTTTTGATGTTGTCGTGACAATTGATGATGTAGAGCATGTGAAACCACATCCGGAGCCACTTCAAAAAGCGCTTGAATTATTAGATGCAAAACCAGAAGAGGCATTGATGGTTGGGGATAATCATCATGATATTGTCGGTGGTCAAAATGCGGGGACGAAAACAGCTGCGGTTTCATGGACGTTGAAAGGTAGAGCGTATTTAGAGGCTTATAAGCCGGACTTTATGCTAGATAAAATGAGTGATTTGCTACCGATTTTGTCTAATATGAACCGTTCATAAAGGTCCAAGTAAGTTAGTAGAGGAGCGAGCTAAGTGCGACGGACAACGCGCTATCCTGTTTCAGGAGAAAATTCGTTATGGAATGTATATAAAACAGTGTCTTTTTGGAAGGTAATGAAAAACTTTATTATTATCCAAATTGCGCGTTACACACCATTTTTATCCGTCAAAAATTGGTTGTACCGCACTTTTTTACGGATGAAAGTAGGAAAGAAAACATCATTTGCGCTTATGGTAATGCCGGATATTATGTTCCCAGAAAAGATAACTGTGGGAGAGAATTCGATTATTGGCTATAACACAACGCTTTTAGCACATGAATATTTAATTCGTGAATATCGACTTGGCGAAATCGTCATTGGAAATGAAGTAATGATTGGAGCGAATGTAACAATATTACCAGGTGTGAAAATTGGAGACGGTGCGACTGTCTCAGCTGGCACACTTGTTCATAGAGATGTACCGAGCGGTGCTTTCGTAGGTGGAAATCCAATGCGTATTATTTATACGAAAGAGCAAATGACCGCAAGAGAAGGTTCATGGTGAAAATGTAACATTTCTCCTCTTTTTTTATGAATAAAAAGGAAATAATTGAGTATAATATACTGTTTTGTTTTTTACGGAATCGTTTATACTTATAGATAGAAGAATGTGTGAACGAAGAAAACAAAAAACTGGAGGATATATGGGGAAAAATCAAAGGATATATAAGGAGAACGGACAAGTTATCTCTTTTAATCAATTAGCGGACTTCTTTTATAAAAAAGGGATGAGAGCTTACAAAGGACAAAAATTGCAAGATGCAATTAAATATTTTCGAAGAGCGGCACAAAGTGAGAAGGAGCCGTTTATTTTATGTCAATTAGCATCAGTATTATCTGAGGCTGGTGAATATCAAGAATCGAATCAAATCTTCTTAAAGTTAGTTAGATCTAATCCAGAACTTGAACAGTGCTATTATTTTATTGCAAATAATTATGCATATATGGGGTTATTTCAACAGGCGAAGAAATATGCAGATCGTTATTTAGAAGTTGCAAAAGAGAAGGAATTCGTAGAAGATACATTAGAACTTCTTGAGATTATGGAAGAAGAAGCAATGGGTGCGGAAGAGATTGAAGATGAAGATGATTTAATTGTTATGCAGGAAGAAGCGAATCGCTATATTCGTAATGGACAATTGGAAGAAGCAATTGCTACATTAGAAATTGTTACGAAAGATTATCCGGAATTTTGGTCAGGTCATAATAATTTAGCCATTGCACATTTTCAATCTGGTAATGTAGACAAAGCACTGAAGTTAACAGAAATGATTTTAGAGAAAAACCCTGGTAATATACATGCGCTTTGTAATACGCTTATTTTTCTATATTCAATTGGAGAGCATAAACAAGTAGAGGCATTAGCGGGACAGCTAGTTTCGGTATATCCGATTTCATTTGAACATCGTTTGAAACTGGGAACTACACTCGCAACAATTGGTTATTTCGAGCATGCATATAAGTGGTTCAAACTATTAAAGCGTCAAGGATATGAGGGAGACGTTAGTTTTTATTATTGGTTTGCATATTCTGCGTATATGGTGAAAGATCAGCAACTAGCTGAAAAAATGTGGCAATATGTCGTGGAATTACATCCTGATAAAAAGGGAAAAGAACCGTGGAATGCGCTGAATTTAGCAGATGAAGGACAAAACGTGTTATTTGAAGAATTACGAAAATCATTTCAGCAAAGTGCGACGCTAGAAGAACAAATGCTAGCTTTATATTTAATGAATGAATTGTCAACGCCGGAGAAGGTTGGATTCTTCTTTGATATAACGCAAGCGAAGAATGGTGTTCCCATCGTATCGCAACTTGCAAAGTACTTCTTTTTACTTAATAGTCATAAGAGTATTCCAGCTGATTTACAGCAATTTGAGCAGTGCGCGAGAATTGCGGATGCATTATATAATTATACGAAAAAAGATGATGAATTAATTGAAGAGTGTTTACACTTTTGGTTTTGTACGTTCATACGTTTATATACATCTGGAGACATATTTACAAATGTGTACGGCTGGTCAGCTGCGATTGAATACATTGTACGCGGCGAACAAGGAAATAAAATGACACAGTCGGAGCTTGGAGATGTATATAATGTATCTGTAGCGACTGTCCGAAAGTATGTGCAAGCTGTTAAGCGTACGCACACATAAGATAAGCAAATCATTGGGAAAAAAATGATGCTAACAGTATAATGAGGGTAACTTAATTGTGTAGGAATGGATAGGAGTGAATAGTGTGTCAGAAGAAAAAATTTATGATGTCGTTATTATTGGTGCAGGACCAGCTGGTATGACAGCTGCAGTATATACATCTCGTGCAAATTTAAGCACATTAATGCTTGAGCGTGGTATTCCAGGTGGCCAAATGGCAAACACGGAAGATGTAGAAAACTACCCAGGTTATGAGTCTATTTTAGGGCCAGATTTATCAAATAAAATGTTTGAGCATGCGAAGAAATTTGGTGCTGAATATGCATACGGTGATGTGAAAGAAGTCATCGATGGTAAAGAATACAAAACAATTATTGCTGGTAAAAAAGAATATAAAGCACGTGCAATTATCGTTGCAAGCGGTGCAGAGTATAAAAAAATTGGTGTACCGGGTGAAACAGAACTTGGCGGCCGCGGTGTATCATATTGTGCAGTATGTGACGGAGCATTCTTTAAAGGAAAAGAGCTTATCGTAATTGGTGGCGGAGATTCTGCTGTTGAAGAGGGTGTGTTCTTAACACGCTTCGCATCAAAAGTAACGATCGTTCACCGTCGTGACACGCTTCGTGCACAGAAAATTTTACAAGACCGTGCTTTCCAAAACGAAAAAGTAGATTTCATTTGGAATCACACTATAAAAGAAATCAACGAAGCAAGTGGTAAAGTAGGAAGTGTAACACTTGTGGATGTAAATAGTGGAGAAGAGAAAGAAGTCAAAACTGACGGCGTATTCGTATACATCGGTATGTTACCTTTATCAAAACCATTTGTTGAACTAGGTATTACAAATGAAAATGGTTACCTTGAAACGAACGAGCGTATGGAAACGAAAATCCCTGGTATTTTCGCAGCTGGTGATGTTCGTGAAAAAATGCTTCGTCAAATTGTAACTGCAACAGGTGACGGTAGTATTGCAGCGCAAAGTGCACAACATTACGTAGAAGAATTATTAGAGGAATTAAAAACTGTATCAGAAAAATAAGGGATAATATACCTTGTGAGAAGAAAGCTACCGACAGGAGCTTTCTTCTTTTTTTATGTGAAAATATCAAAGTTTTGTCAAAAAATATAAGGATTATAAGCTTTCTTATTGATATACTGGACTTTACGGAAAAAATCACTATAAGAAATGAGGAATTTATTCAGTATGGAATGGCGTAATATATATCGTGGATTTTGTATGGGCGTTAGTGATTTAATTCCTGGTGTGAGCGGCGGTACAATCGCTGTTGTGTTAGGGATTTATGAACAATTGCTTGCGGCAATTAGTGGATTCTTTAGTCGTGAATGGAAAAAACATTTAGGATTTTTAATTCCCCTTGCAGCTGGTGTGGCAGCGGCATTTTTAACGTTAAGTCACGTTATTAAATATTTACTTGCAAATCATTATGAACCGACTCAATTTTTCTTCCTCGGTTTAATTATTAGTATATTACCGATGTTAATGAGGGAAGCTGATGCAAAGTCGTCGTTTAAAGGTAAGCACATCGTTTTATTAATAGTTGCAGCAATTCTTGTTGCGATTACAGCTTTCTTTAAACCAGATAAGGCAGCAGATCCAATTACGACGTTAACAATTTTAAATGCAATTGGTTTATTTTTCGCAGGATGGATGGCTAGTATGGCCATGCTGCTTCCTGGGATTAGTGGATCGTTTATTTTATTAATTATTGGTGTGTATCCAACAGCAATTAACGCTTTAACTACACTTAATTTACCTTTAATCGTGGTTATCGGTGCTGGTGTTATGGTTGGATTTGTTGTAAGTAGTAAAGGCATTAGTTTTTTATTAGATCGTTATAAAAGTATGACATTTGCGGCAATTATTGGACTTGTAATCGGTTCGATTGTAATTGTATTCCCTGGGATTCCGACTGGTGGATTTTCAATTATAAGTTCAATCATTACCTTTATTTTAGGATTTGCGATTGTTACTTATTTCGGTAAGAAATAAGGGCTTTAATCCCCTTGGCGATAAAAATCGTTAAGGGGATTTTTCATGCTATTCATTAAAAGTATAAGCTTGTTATAGAAAGCTTTTTTAAAATTGCTGAGTAGCATATGCTTAGCGAAAGAGGACTGGCTCCTTCGTTGTAGCAAACTGTTTTTGATAGTATAATGAAAGAAGTATGCAGTGAGGAATTTTACTGCAAGTAGCTGAGGTGAAGAAACATGCAAAGAGTGACAAACTGTGTGTTAATTAGAGATAATGAAGTACTCTTACTCCAAAAACCTCGCCGGAATTGGTGGGTTGCACCAGGCGGGAAAATGGAGCGTGGGGAGACTGTAAGAGATTCCGTTGTTCGCGAGTATCGTGAAGAAACAGGTATTTATTTGAAAAATCCAGCGTTAAAGGGGGTCTTCACCTTTGTCATCCAAGAAGGTGATAAAGTTGTTTCTGAATGGATGATGTTCTCCTTTTTAGCGACAGATTTTGCAGGAGAAAACAAACTAGAGAGCGAAGAAGGCATCATTGGTTGGCATACATTTGATAAAATTGATGATTTAGCAATGGCGCCAGGAGATTATCACATTATTGATTATTTAATTAAAGGAAATGGCATAATCTACGGTACATTTGTATATACCCCAGATTTTGAGTTGCTTTCATATCGATTAGATCCGAGTTAAACCGTCAAGGAGAGGATACGATGACAGAGAATAATGATATAAAAATGGTAATTATTACAGGGATGTCTGGAGCTGGAAAAACAGTAGCTTTACAAAGTTTTGAAGATTTAGGATATTTTTGTGTAGATAATTTACCACCGATGTTATTGCCAAAGTTTATTGAGCTTATGGCGGATTCAAAAGGGAAAATGAATAAAGTGGCACTTGGTATTGATTTACGTGGCCGCGAGTTTTTCGAACATTTATGGGGAGCACTTGATGATTTATCAGAACGTACATGGATTATTCCTCATATTTTATTTTTAGATGCGAAAGATAGTACGCTTGTAACTCGTTATAAAGAAACGAGACGTTCGCATCCACTTGCACCAACTGGTTTGCCGTTAAAGGGAATCGAAGCAGAGCGCAATTTATTAACAGATATGAAAGCACGAGCGAATATTGTGCTTGATACATCGGATTTAAAACCAAAAGAATTACGTGAAAAAATTGTTCACTTGTTCTCAACAGAAACTGAGCAAGCATTTCGTGTAAATGTTATGTCATTTGGATTTAAGTACGGTATTCCAATTGATGCAGATTTAGTATTTGATGTTCGGTTTTTACCAAATCCATATTACATTCCACATATGAAGCCATTAACAGGACTAGATGAAGAAGTTTCTTCGTATGTACTGAAATTTAATGAGACACATAAGTTTTTAGAGAAGTTGACGGATCTGATTACTTTCATGCTGCCTCATTATAAAAGAGAAGGCAAAAGTCAACTTGTAATTGCAATTGGATGTACAGGTGGACAGCATCGTTCTGTTACGCTTACAGAATACCTTGGGAAACATTTGAAACCAGAGTATAGTGTTCATGTATCTCATCGTGATGTGGAGAAGAGAAAGGGCCATTAAGGGATGAAAAAAGAGAGAAAGCCTAAAATTGTCATCATGGGAGGCGGAACTGGACTCTCTGTTTTATTAAGAGGATTAAAGCAATATCCTGTTGATATTACAGCAGTTGTTACAATTGCTGATGATGGTGGCAGTTCAGGTAGATTACGTGATGAGCTAGAAATTCCACCTCCAGGTGACATCCGTAACGTACTTGTTGCGTTATCGGATGTAGAGCCATTGGTGGAAGCTTTATTTCAGCACCGTTTCACCACAGGAGACGGACTGAAAGGTCATGCGTTAGGAAATCTATTGTTGGCAGGTATGACCTCGATTACAGGAGACTTTTTCCATGCGATTACGGAAACAAGTAAAGTATTAAATGTCAGAGGACGTGTATTACCAGCAGCGAATCAAAGTGCGGTACTTCATGCGGAACTTGAAGATGGAGAAATTGTAACAGGTGAATCAAAGATTCCTTATTACGGAAAGAAGATTAATCGCGTCTTTTTGACTCCAGAAGATGTAGAGCCATTGCATGAAACGTTGGCTGAGATTAAACGAGCTGATTTACTTGTTTTCGGCCCAGGAAGTTTGTATACGAGTATATTACCCAATTTAGTTGTTAACAAAATTGGAGACGCTGTTCTTGCTGCAAAGGCGAAGAAGGTATATGTATGTAACGTTATGACACAAGCGGGTGAAACGATGGGATATACTGCTTTTGATCATGTGCAGGCGTTACACGATCATTTAGGGCAACCATTTATCAATACTGCAATTGTAAATAACCGTGAGATTCCTTGTGAATTACGTAAGTTATATGATGAAGAAATGTCTACACCAGTTGTAGTGGATGAAGAACGTTTTGTTGAAAATAATATTGATGTTATTCAAGAGGGATTAGCGAAGTATGATGATCATGTTGTAAGGCATGATACGTTAAAGTTAGCTTCGATTTTATATTCATTGTTATAAATATGCGTTGCCTCGTTTGAGGTAGCGCTCCTCATTCATATAGGACAAGAATTTTGTTCCGCAATAATCGTATAAGGAGGTGTTGACTGTGTCATTTGCATCAGAAACAAAGAAAGAGTTGACGAATCTTGAGATGAAGGAATGCTGTGAGAAAGCAGAATTATCAGCGCTACTTCGAATGAACGGGTCGCTTTCTTTTTCAAACCGTCGTCTATCTATCGATATTCAAACGGAAAATGCGGCAATTGCAAGAAGGATTTATACGCTTTTGAAAAAAGGATATGACGTGACGGTAGAATTACTTGTTCGTAAAAAAATGCGATTGAAGAAAAATAATGTATATATTGTGCGGCTTGTTGAGAAGTCTCGCGAAATATTAGCTGATCTTCATATCGTTCGAGATGACTTTTCATTTATTCGAAATATATCACAAGAACTGATTGAGAAGAAATGTTGTAAACGATCGTATTTACGCGGTGCATTTTTAGCAGGTGGTTCAGTAAATAACCCAGAAACATCATCTTATCATTTAGAAATCTTTTCGTTATATAAGGAACATAATGATGCTATATGTGAACTGATGAACGGATTTGATTTAAATAGTAAGACGCTGGAGAGAAGAAAAGGGTACATTACGTATTTGAAAGAAGCAGAAAAAATTACAGAGTTTTTAAATATTATAGGTGCTCATAATGCACTTTTAAGATTTGAAGATATTCGAATCGTACGTGATATGCGTAATTCTGTAAATCGTTTAGTGAACTGCGAAACAGCTAATTTAAATAAAACAATTGGTGCAGCACTAAGGCAGATTGAAAATATTCGTTACATTGATGAGACAGTTGGTCTTGATATATTGCCGGATAAACTACAAGAGATTGCACAATTACGAAGAGATTATCAAGATGTAACATTGAAAGAGTTAGGTGAGATGGTATCCGGGGGGAAGATTAGTAAGTCGGGTATTAATCATCGTTTGCGTAAAATCGATGAAATTGCAGAGAAATTACGCGCGGGGGAAACGGTAGCAAAAAAATAAGAGGTTAAAGGGGAAATGGAGCTGTGGTTCAAAAAAGAGTTCAGGTTTCATTAAAAAACGGTTTACAAGCACGTCCGGCTGCGTTGTTTGTACAAGAGGCAAATCGCTTTCATGCAGATATCTTCATCGAGAAAGATGGAAAGACAGTAAATGCAAAGAGCATAATGGGGATTATGAGCTTAGCAATTGGAACTGGAAGCATGATAACAATTACAACAGAAGGTTCAGATGCAGAAGAGGCTTTAGAAGCATTAGCTGCATATGTACAATAAAAAGCTATCGCGTATATGCGATAGCTTTTTTGTTTTGTTGTCTGTGCGAATTAGCGGGGAGGGGTATTTAAGGGGGATGTGCTTGTCGAGGATTGTCGGTAAGTCGATAAGTGGTGTCGAAACGTCGATATATTAAAATAATCGCCGATATAATCGGAGTTACGGTCGATATATTTGAAAAATCGCTGATATATTTAGGTGAATACCAGGATGGGTATCCAGACGGAGGTGCATGATAATAAAAAAGCGCCCTGTAATAGGGTGCTTTTTTATGTATCTAGCTTCAGCGGCTAGAATCTCCGGTCGCTTCGCCCCTTCATTCGAGGCAAAAAGCGCCTCGGAATCAGGGGCTCCATCGCCCTGCGATTTTGAACGAGCTGCTTCCGCTTTTAGTTATTAACGATTTGTAAAGATCTTATCGATTAAACCGTATTCTAAAGCTTTTTCCGCTGTCATGAAGTTGTCGCGGTCTGTGTCGCGTTGTAGTACTTCAAGTGGTTGACCAGTGCGGTCAGCAAGAATTTGGTTTAGTTTTTCACGTAAGAATAGGATACGTTTTGCAGCGATTTCGATTTCAGTCGCTTGACCTTGTGCTCCTCCAAGTGGTTGGTGAATCATTACTTCACTGTTTGGAAGTGCATAACGTTTTCCTTTTTCACCTGCTGCAAGTAAGAATGCACCCATAGATGCTGCCATACCGATACAGATTGTTGATACTTGTGGCTTAATAAACTGCATTGTATCATAGATTGCCATACCTGCTGTGATAGAACCACCAGGGCTGTTGATGTAGATGTGAATATCTTTTTCTGGATCTTGAGATTCCAAGAATAAAAGCTGGGAAACGATTGAGTTAGCTACGTTGTCATCAATTGCACTACCAAGCATAATGATGCGGTCTTTTAATAGTCGAGAGTAAATATCGTAAGCGCGTTCTCCACGATTTGTTTGTTCAATTACTGTAGGAATTAAATTCATCTGTTATTTCCTCCTTATAAAGCTTTCTTAGTCTTATAATACAATTATGGTCAATAAAGGTCAAACGAAACCACTTTAAATCAAAAAAATATGTAGTTGTACTATGAAATATTCGCTATGTTTTCGAAATTCCCTGCTTATGTATCTTCAACATCATAACCGAATTACATAAATTTAAACGTTATAAAAACTGGAGAAAAAAGAAAAGAACGCCTTTTAACTGAAGCGTTCTTTCGATAATTAGTCTTTTAAAAGATAGGTTACTTTATTTAAAATCTTTTCGATTTGTTTCGCGTTTTTACTATACATTTCGCTTGCTGATTTCGACTTTGTTTCTAGGGAAAATAGTTCAAGATCAGCATGACATTTTTTTAAAGATGCTAATAATAAAGGTTTGTTTTGAGGAGAAGGCATTTGGAGTTTGTCATTGTAAATGTCGATAGTAAGTTGTCCGTATGAATCCACTTGACCGAGGAAGACATTTTCAATAACAACACCGAGTTTTTCTAATTCTGAATGTAGCCAAGCGCGGTTATGTCCGCTTGCTGAAAGAGGTTCATCTAGTATATTTCCATCCATAATAACAGTTTGTGGTTCTTTCTCGTTTGGTACTTTTAAACCGATGTCTTTTGCTGTAAGTGGCTGGGAATCTTTCTTTAATAATACATTTAATTCTCCGCTCGGTTCTAAGACAGCAAATTCGACTTCAGCTACGCTGAACGCACTTTTTCCACGGAGAAGTTCCAGTAATTCGTCACTCGTATATTTTTCTTTCTTTAAGTTATCTTCGAGTATCTTTCCGTCTTTTATTAATACGGTAGATTTCCCTTCAAAGAAGTCCCGAGCTGTTTTGTTCTTTAAAGAGAGGATTCCTGTTAAAAAAGGTACCACAGCGAAAATGAGTATCGCAAAGACGCCGTGAAAAAATTTTGAATCGAGCCCTGTAGATACTTGGGCAGCGATGTCACCAATCGTCATTCCGGCTATGTATTCAAAAAAGGAAAGCTGAGAGATTTGTCTTTTGCCTAACCATTTCGTAATAGCGAATAAAATAATTAATATGAATACAGAGCGAAGAATGACAAGTGTCCATTCCGGCAGGTGAGACATAGTCGTTTCCTCCAGTCTACTTAAAACCCTTTATATTGAGGTTCTTCACGTTCTAATACTGAAATTCTATCCTTTAAATCAGCGATGACGCTGTCCATTTCTAACATACATTCATGAAATACGCGTTTTGATTCTTCGTCTTGTGAATTTAATGAAAGGGAGCTTAAACTTGCTTGAGCGCCCCTTACACTAGCAAGGCAAGTTTTTACGCTAGCGATAACAGTCATATAAACACCTCTTATCCTTTCGGTTTGAATAACAATGCTCCAATGAAGCCGAAAATAATAGCCGCTGATACACCGGCGCTCGTTACTTTAAACATGCCGGTAATAACGCCAACGATGCCATGTTTTGCAGCTTCTTCCATTGCGCCATGAACGAGGGCATTACCAAAGCTTGTAATAGGTACAGTTGCCCCGGCTCCAGCGAAATCAATTAATGGCTCATACAAATTAAATCCATCTAATATAGCTCCAGCAACAACGAGTGTTGCCATTGTATGAGCAGGTGTTAGTTTGCCGACATCAAACATAAGTTGGCCGATTACACATATGAGTCCGCCAATGACGAAAGCCCAGAAAAAAATCATTGCGTTGCACCTCCAAATTCAATCGAAACGGCGTGAGCGATACACGGAATCGTTTCTTCTTGTTGGAATGTAAGTGGAGATAGTAAAGCGCCTGTCGCAACGACAAGTATTTTTTTGAACTCTCCTCTTTTCATTCGGTTTAATAAATGACCGTACACGACTGTTGCGGAACATCCAGGTCCGCTAGCACCAGCTATGACAGGTTGTCCTTCTCTATAAATGATAATTCCGCAATCTTGAAATTGTTCGCTCGTTACTTTCGTTCCGTGTTTATGTAGTAAGTCATAAGCAATTTCGCGTCCTACATGTCCGAGATCGCCTGTTACGATTAAATCGTAGTAAGAGGCATCAATTTGACGTTCACGTAAATGGGCTTCAATTGTATCAACTGCAGCTGGAGCCATTGCGCCTCCCATATTAAACGGATCCGTTAATCCCATATCAACCACTCGGCCGATTGTTGCAGAGGTTACTCTTGGACCGTGTCCAGTATCGCTTAAAATAGCGGCTCCTGCTCCGGTTACTGTCCACTGTGCAGTAGGCGGCTTTTGTCCACCGTATTCGGTAGGGTAGCGGAACTGTTTTTCTACAGCTGTATTATGGCTTGAAGCTCCAGTTAATAAATATTTTGCACCTTTTGCATTTACGATACTTGCCCCAAGTGCTAAACCTTCCATAGAAGTAGAGCAAGCCCCGAATAATCCGAGATAAGGAGTCCCAAGTGTGCGGCAAGCAAAGCTTGTTGGAGTAATTTGATTAATTAAATCTCCTGCGAGTACGAATTGAATATCATCTTTACGAAGCTCTGCTTTTTCAGTAGCGCGACTACAAGCTTCTTCGAATAAAATCTTATGTGCTTTTTCATAGGAATCTTGTCCAAGCCATAAATCTTCATGAAGGATATCGAAGTCTTCTGGGATGTTCCCCTTTGCTTCAAATGGTCCACCGACAACCCCTGTTGAGATAATGACTGGTTTGTTTTCAAATACCCACGTTCGGTGTCCTTGTAACATTTATAGCCCTCCCCATTGAACGAGAATAGTTTTAATAAGTGCGATGACGAAAGCGGAAAATACACCAAATAAAATAACAGAACCAGCTAGTTTAAACATATTGCCGCCAACGCCAAGGACAAATCCTTCCGTTCGATGCTCAATACATGCGGCAATAACAGAGTTACCAAATCCAGTAACAGGTACAGCTGTACCAGCACCGGCAAACTGTCCAAAACGATCGTATATACCAAATCCAGTTAGTAACATGGAGATGAAAATGAGAGTTGCGACTGTTGGATTGCCTGCTGAGCGTTCAGTGAAATCAAAATATGTGATGTAAAAAGTAGAAATGAGTTGTCCGATGAAGCAAATAAAACCACCGACGAAAAAGGCTTTTATACAATTTTTTAAGACAGGTCGTTTCGGTTCGCGTTCTTGTTCGAATTTTTTATACTCCTGTTGTACAGGGGTTAAGTTTTTATCTTTACTAGACATTGCAATCCTTCCTTTTCTTTTAAAAAGCGTTAAGTGTTAGACTCCATTTTTTACCAATGAATTTTAATTGTTTATTAATTTCATCTTTAGATACTTCTTTTTCCTTAATTTTTCTTTCGAGTTTTTCGAGTAACATAAAGATTTTTTTATCTGTACTGACACGAACATCGAAAGTAGGGTGCTCATCACTTAGTTGCTTTTGAAGTTTGCTGCGCAGCGGCTTTAATCCAAACCTTTCGTGATGCTCAGGTGTAACTGCTATGTAGAGATCTAAATTTGAATTCACTGCTGTGCTTTTTATAATTTCATCCATAGCGAGAGCTCTTTTCTTCGCTCCTTGTGATATAGATTGATTAAAGGATTCCGTACTCGTCTTTGTTAACTTTGGACCTTTTTCTTTCTCCGTTCGTTTTGCTTCTTCTTTCACTTTTTTATCTAAAGGACTATTATCACATCCGGTAAAAGAGCTAAATAGAAGTGCAAATAATGCGGTTATGAGGCCGAGTTTTCGCATAATTATCATTCCATTTCTATTGCAATATGTAATGTGATAGAAAAAGGATGACTGCATATCATCCTTTTTCTATTTCACAGCAAGATTGGTTCGTTATTGCTGTGAGTATTGTGGTTCTTCTTGTTGGACTTCTTCAACACGTGGGTTTAAAGAATCGATAATCGTTTGTGTTTGCTGCGCAGCTGTTTGGAAAAGGTGCTTAGCTTGTTGGTTATCCGTATCAAGAGCGAATCCCTCTAAGCTAGCTTGGGCACTTTTTAATCCAGAAACAGTCTGCTTTAATTTTGTAATTACAGTCATTGAATGAAGCCCCCTTTGGAATATCAATTCAAAGATTATAATTTGTGAGTTGGGGAGAATTTATGATTGGAAAATTTAGGGGTGGAATGGATTTTATATGCTTTTAGCTAAGATGCATAAGGTATTACGGGGATATTTTTATTGATTTAAATGGATTTTATTGCTATTATTATGAGAAGAAAATGAAGTGTTTTCTATAATCATGCGCCCATAGCTCAGTCGGATAGAGCGGTGGTTTCCGGTACCACGTCTGCCGGGGGTTCGAATCCCTCTGGGCGCGTCAAAAAGTCCTAACTTACGTTTTGTAGGTTAGGACTTTTTTATTTATCTCATTATTTGAGGGTTAAACAAAACAAACTGATGGAAGTCTCATTTTATATGTGTACTTTCAAAATGCCTTGTCTCATTGCTTCTGTTAAAGCTTCGGAGCGTGATCCTACTTTTAATTTTTTGAAGATTTTTGTTAGGTTGTATTCTACAGCTCTTGAACTCATGTACAGTTCATCAGCAATTTGTTTATTGCTACTTCCTTTAGAGACGGATTCTAAGATTTCTAATTCTTTTTGTGTAAGAAGAGCGGTTTTATTTTCAAGTTGTTGAGTCATTATATCGTCTTTACGTAGTTGACGTAATAACGAAATAGGAAGTAAAGTATATCCGTTTACAGCGGCACGAATTGCCATTAATAGCTCTTGTTGAGAAGCTGATTTACTAATAATGCCGCTGATACCAGAGTTTATTAATAAATTGAATTGGGATACGTATTCAAAACCTGTATATAAAATGATTTTTGCATCTGTTTGAATATGTAATATTTTCTGGGCGAGTTCAATACCACTACAATTGGGCATATTCATATCTAAGAGGTATACGTCAAAAGGTGTAGCGTCACTTTTTATAAGTGCTTCCTGTTCATTTAAAATATATTCTGCTTGCATATCTTCTTCTAATTCAATCATGTTCTTTGTTCCTTCGCCTACAATTTGATGATCATCTACGATTAATACTCGAATCATTATTTACCACCTCGGAACTGTAATGTTTATTTGAAGTCCTTTTTTAGCTTCGGATACTATATGTATTTCTCCACCAATTGATTGAAGCCTTCCTTTTATACCGGAAAGTCCCATATGCTGATTAGGAGAGTAGGGAGTGTCTATATTAAAACCTTTGCCGTTGTCTCGGTAGTCTAGGAAAATACAGTTATTCTCTTCCCATAAAAAAATCGATACGATGGTTGCCTCGGAATGTTTATCTGCGTTTGTTAGTAGTTCTTGAATGATACGATATAAAGATAAAATTTTGTCAAAATCGTAATGATGTTCTTGAATTGATTCGTGATCAAATTGAATTTGAAACTGCACACGTAATTGTGTTTGGGCTAGCAATTCTCTTAATGCACCAATTAAACCAGCATCTGATAAAAGTGATGGACGCAATTCATTACATGTGTCGCGAATTTGTTGTATTACATCGTGCATACCGAAGTGGATTTTTTTTAGTTCATTTTTTAATTCTAGTGGAACGGATTTGTTTTTTAGTAAAGAGTCTAGTTTGCGGTACCATACGATTTGATCTTGTAATGCAGAGTCGTGTAAATCTGAAGCGAGTCGGCGCCTTTCTTGTTCAGAAATTTGAAAGAGTAGGCGTGATAAGCTTGCAGAATTTGTTTTGGATTCTAAACTCTCCTGCTCTAGAGAATGAATAATTTCATTAATGGTATACAAGTTTTCGTAAATAAGACGGACGTATGTCGTGACAGTGATGAACCATGATTTTTCATGCGTATTATATTTAATATTATTCACTTTTGTTCCAATCCAGATGTAGTGCTTTATATGTTTAGTAGAGTATAAGTAAATACCGATGCATCCATCATCCTCTAATAAATCATTAATTAGTAATGCTGCCATACTCCATTTTTTCTTTTTAGAAAGTGTGAAATCTTTCGTTTGTCCATATCCGTTGCATTGTGTATATGTGTTGTCTTTCATATCATATTGAACAAATTGAACAAAAGAAGGTTTCAACATCGAAACGATTTCATTAGTGAATTTTTTCTCTAACTCTTCTGTTTTCATAATAGATGATAGCTGTGCGGTAAACTGTTCAATGTTTACGTATAAGTTTGTTTTAGTCCGAAAGAGGTGATTACGGAATGTAAAATCTAATCTTTCTTTTAATATGAGAAATAGAATGTTTAACGGGAAAATAATAATAAAACTTTGCAGCAGTCGAGAGAGAAAATTGTCTTTGTAATAAATGCTCCAGCTCGTAATGATTGCAATTAATAGAGTTGGGATTAGTGACAGAAATGCGTAATATCGTAAACGATCAAATACAAAATCTATATCAAAAATCTGCTTAGTCGCTACTAAATAAAAATAACCGATTGGAAGAGCGATTAGGAACATAGCTCCAATATCTGCTGAGAGAATCGGTGTACTGAATATTGCATCTGGAAGAGCATAGAGTGTAACGAACGGAAAGAAGGCAATGGAATGAATCGTGAGCATTAATTTTAAAAATGGTTTATGTACTGTATTGTGATATTTGATATAGGCACGGATTAAAAAGTATATGCAAAAGATAATATTTATTGAAAGGTAAATTAGTTCTAATCCATCGGTATTAACTACGGGAAATGGAATGAACATCATTAAAATAGAGAGTGATAATAAAATAATGCCAATTGCAATGTCGATTTTTAGAAATCTCATAGAAATGACGTATAGTTGCTTTTTCTTAAATAATTCATTCAACAATAAAATGAGAGACATAGGTGTACCTTGAAATACAATACTTAAAATAATGAGGGCGATAAAATCACCTTTACCAGATTCAACTGCAATTAGAAGACTTGAGGAAGTCATGAATAGAAACGTGATCAAAAAGAATTTTTCCCGGTTCAAAGGCTTCTTTGTATAAAGAAAAATAGATAACCCTAAACAAATAAAAGCGAGTAGGAAGGGGAAGTATACAGAAATGATTTTGTCACGATAATCAATGAAATGTTGTGTTCCTTTATAAGTTTGGGTGATATCATCTTTTTTAACTTGTATTTCTGATGCATTTAGTGATTGGTTTTGATATCCAGGAAGTATTCCTAAATGAGGCTTTTCTTTATTAATCGAATAGATTATATCTCCTTCTTTTAAGTCCGTATGAAAAGCCCAACCGGAGGATTTAATTTTTTCTATTGTGTATGTAGCTGAGTCTGTTTTAGAAATAAGAACTCCACTATATGGTTGGTTTATTTTATATAAGATATAGCCTTGTAAACAAAAATACAGGATAGTTACACATGAAATGAAAATGAAATTACGTTGTATCTGCAACGGTTTGGACACCTCTCTTTGTAGGTACATCATTTAATTTCTGAATATTTTTATAATAACATTTAAGAAGTTTTCATACAATCAACTTCATCTGTTGAAATTGCGGTGAACCACATAAGAGTGGTTCGCTTTTTTTACGGTAAATACAGTACGGATTGCGGACAATAGCATCAGAAAGAAGTCTATGATAAAGATACAACTTAACAAGTAAATGAAAGGGGAAATAGTTATGAAAAAGTTTTTGTTGATGGTAGGCGGGATTGTATTAGGAATGGCGGTTATTTATTTCGTAAAAAGCTAAAAGGAGCTGTTAAGGGTGGCATTTGAAATTCAAGGATTAAATAAAACATTTGGTGAATATAAAGCCGTTAATGATTTAAATATACGTGTAGAAGAAGGTGGAATTTTAGGGATGCTGGGCCGAAATGGTGCTGGTAAGACGACAACGATTCGTATGATCTTAGATTTAATCAAACCGGATAGCGGCCAAATTCTATGGAATAATCGCCCTTTTTCAAAGAAAGACCTATCTATTGGCTATTTACCAGAAGAGCGTGGATTATACCCGAAAATGAATGTAGTGGAGCAATTGGTGTATTTCGGCAAGTTAGAAGGAATGCCAGCTAATCTTGCAAAAAGGCATGCGTTACAATGGCTAGAAAAATTAGAAATGACACCACATTTAAAGAAGAAAACAGAGGAATTGTCAAAGGGAAATCAACAAAAAATCCAATTGATTTCAGCGATATTGCATAATCCGGAATTCATCATACTAGATGAACCATTTAGTGGATTGGATCCTGTAAATGCAGAGGTGTTAAAAAATGTTGTGCTCGAGTTAATCGCGCAAAGAAAAACGATTATCTTCTGTAGTCATCAAATGGACAGTGTAGAAACGTTCTGTGAGGAAATTTGTATTATGAAAAATGGTCAACTTGTATTATCGGGTGCCTTGTCAGATATTAAGAAAAGTTATCAATACAAATATATGACGTTGCAAACGGAAGGGGATATTGAACCTATTCTTAAGAAGAAAAATTTCAATTTTGAAAAAGTTAATCGTACGTTCATGATTAAAGTTAATGATGGAGAGGATGCATTTTCGCTGCTTGAAGATATTAAAACTAAACAATATATCCGAGATGTTTCTATTAAAGAACCTTCTTTACATCAAATCTTTGTTGAAAAGGCGGGTGCATAAGTAATGAGGAATTTCTGGATTGTTTTAGGGCAAACGTATTGGGATCGTGTGAGGACGAAAATATTTATTGGGATGACATTGTTATTAATAGGGGGAGGGATATTCTTATTCTCCTTTCCAACTTTAGTACAAAAGTTTTCTGGAGAGAAAGAAAAAGCAAAAGTTGTATTTATTTCCGAAGCACCTAATGTTACTTTGGATCAATCTAATCTTAGTAAAGCTCTTCCAGAATGGGATTGGTCTTTAGGTGATAAAACAAAATTAAATCAATATAAGCAAGATTTGTTAGATAAGAAAGTCGAAGCGCTCTTTATATTAAAAGAGGGTGCGGGTGCTGAACCAGTATTAGATTACTTTATGAAGGTGGATAATCCTAAGTTGATTCAAAGTGCGCAGGTATTTGTACAAAATCAGTATTTTCAAAGTGCGGTAGTTAAACAACAGTTATCAGAAGAGGCTGTGAAATCACTGACGATGAACGTGCAAGCGAAAAAGCAAAACTTAAATAACGAAGAAACAAGCTCATTCTTACTGGTGTATTTATTAGTAGCGATTATGTACTTAGCAATTACTTCGTATGGAAATGCGATTGCTACAGCGGTAGCGTCAGAGAAGGCGTCGCGTGTTATGGAAGTGATGGTAACGAAGGTGTCGCCTGTTCACATGGTCTTTGGGAAGATATTAGGAGTCGGTCTTGCTAGTTTGACACAGTTATTTATTTTCTTCCTTAGTATGGCGCTATATATTAAATCTGGAATTTTCAAGGTATCGGATTCGTTTTTTGGAGTGAATATTGATGTAAATATGATTACAGGTGAGCATGCTGCATATTTCTTGTTATATTTTGTTCTCGGTTACTTCGTTTATGCGGCACTTTTCGCAGTGTTTGGTTCTATGGTAAGCAGGCCAGAAGAATTATCTGGAACAACGATGCCAATTACTCTTATATTGATGGGAAGCTTAGTGGTGGAGTTATTAGTAGTACTTGATCACCCTGAAGGGTTAGTATCAAGAGTGACATCATATGTACCGTTTACAGCTCCAATCAGTATGGTAGTTAGGATTATTAATGGATCCGTTGGGAGTTTAGAAATTATTACATCTATAGTTGTATTAGTAGCTAGTATCAGCTTAATTGCTATGTTTGCAGCAGAGGTCTATCCGAAAGGCGTGTTAAGAAGTGGTAAGAGCCTTAAATTTAGTCAATTGTTAAAAAATAATTAATTGTAGGGGGGAATAAATAATGAGATTTTTTTCGAAAAGAAAACAAAAAATGATGGATAGTAGTGGCGAGAGAAGCGTGAAAAAAATAGTTGAGTTGTCTGTGGAAGAGATGGGGGGAATTCAAGGAGCGTCTAGTGAATCAAATGATTATCTCTATGATTCCTATGTAATTAGGAATCAAAGTTCCTTAGCGTTGAATAAAAGGTTTCTTCCTTAATAAAAATCATAAAAGAGTAGTTAGGCATAGTGAAGCGTCACTATACCTAAACTGCTCTTTTTATTTTGGAATTGAACAGAGAGAAATTTAATGTTGTTATATATAGAATTAAGAGTTACTATTAGTATGTGGTTATAAAAAGTTTATCCCGCATTAACGGGCAGTAAGACCCCCACCTCAAAATTCAGCGGAAGCAAAGAAGTTAGGTGGGGATCGGACTGCCCGTAAAAGCCCGATTGGTAAGGGCTAATAATCAGTGGGGATGGACAAAACCCCCCACTGATTAAAGTTTCACTTTATTATTTTCTTTCAATATTATTCAAATTTCGGTTGTAAGTTGTAAATCTCATTAATACATATAAATTAATAATATTTTGGAATGGGTGTCTGCGTGAGGATTCTCCTTTTACCAAACTTATTGTACAATAGAAACAAGGGGGAGATTAGTTTGAAGGCAAGTCTTTTACAAGAACAAAGCTTACGTTTGGCAATGACACAAGAGTTAAGGCAAGCGATTACAATGCTCCAGTATAATGTACAAGAATTATCGGAGTTTTTGTATGAGCAATCGTTAGAGAATCCCCTTATTGAGTTAGGTGGTTTTGAGAGGGAGAAGAAAAAGAGCTCTAACAACAGTAAAAGTACCAGCAAACAAGTCGAGAATCAGATGGAAATCTACAGTGTGGATTCTACAACGATTCAGCAACATTTATTAAATCAAATACAGTATTATAAAATAGATGAAGAAGAGCGAAAAGTAGCTTCTTTCATTATTATGAACATGGATGGAAATGGATATTTACAAGAAACGAATGAAGAGTTAGCAGAGATCCTTTCTGCACATATTCATGTAGTCGACCGTTCTGTAGAGCTTGTCCAATCACTGGAGCCAGCAGGGGTAGGGGCGCGTAATATTCAGGAATGTTTAACCTTACAATTGAAGCGCTTACAAAGGCGAAATGGATTAGCAGAAGAGGTTGTAGAAGATCATTTCGCTTATTTTGTGAAGAAAGATTGGCGAAAGCTCGTTCAAGTGTTGAAATGTAGTAATGAGGAATTACAGAGTGCGGTAAATTGTATAACGTCATTACAACCAAAACCAGGTCTTGCGTTTTCTTCAGATAAACCACTTTATATTGTGCCTGATATGGCGGTGAAAAAAGATGGCGATCGCCTCGTTTTACAAATGAATGAGAGAAATATGCCGAGAATTGAAATTCACTCTGAATATAGTGCGCTTCTTAATAATAGTGAAAGTGAAGTAGCATCTTACGTATCAGAAAAGTATCAGCATGTGCAGTGGATTATGCGCAGTTTGAAGCAGAGAAAACAGACATTGTTGCAAGTAATGACTATTATTATGGAAAAACAACGTGATTTCTTCTGGAAAGGTCCAGAGTATTTAAGACCTCTCGCTTTAAAAGAGGTAGCGGAAGAGTTAAGTGTGCATGAATCGACAATTAGTCGTGCGACGCGAAATAAATATGTGCAAACACCACACGGTTTATTTGAGATGAAATCGTTCTTTAGCAATGCCGTTTCGACGACTGAAGATGAAGCAGTTTCTACAAAACGTGTAAAACAATTTATTCAAACGCTAATTGGGGCAGAGGATAAGAAAAAGCCACTTTCAGATCAAAAGATTTCAAAATTATTAGAAGAAGAGCATGAAATTGTTATTTCTCGAAGAACAGTGGCGAAGTATAGAGAACAAATGCATATCCCAGCTTCGTCATTACGAAAAACGATCGGATAGGTGAAGAAGATGAAAGTTGTACTGTATACTAAAAAAGATTGTGGCCTTTGCGTGAAGGCAAAACAAGTTTTACAGGAAGTACAATGTGAATATTCTTTTCAAATCGAGGAAATAGATATATATGAAGATAATGACCTTTTAGAAAAATATCACTTAATGATTCCGGTTGTAGAAATGGACGGAAAACAAGTAGAATATGGTAACATTCACAAAGGTGTCATAATAAACTATATAAAGAATGCAGTTAAGAGTTGAATAAGTTTCTATCTCCTGTTACAATAATACACGTAGCAGGGATTATTTTTTTAACCTATGTGGGACACAAAATGTCACTACGGGACGTAAAGTGACCACGAGGGAAAATGAACCGATGTAGTGAGGAGAAAAGATATGCGCTCATGGATTCAGAACACAAAAAAATTATTACCTGATCTGCTACCTGTTATGCAAACGAGAATGCAAATTCTTCAATACATTAGGCTCATGCAGCCGATTGGAAGAAGAAACTTATCAGCAAGTCTCGGTATGACAGAACGAGTATTGCGAAGTGAAGTTCAAGTTTTGAAAGAACAAAACTTAGTTCACGTCGCTTCTTCTGGAATGACTTTGACAGAAGAAGGAACAGCTTTAGTTCTTGCATTGGAAGGCTTTATGAAAGAAATTTCCGGGTTAAAGGTTTTAGAAAAGCAACTTAAGGAAACATTAGACTTGGATGAAGTTTTCGTTGTCCCTGGTGATAGTGATGAATCACCTTGGGTCAAACTGGAGATGGGCCGTGCTTGTGTGACTTGTATAAAAGACCGTCTGACAGCGAATAATATCGTTGCTGTGGCTGGAGGAACTACGCTAGCTGCTGCTGCGGACATGATGCAACTTGATTGCAAAGATTTACATATGCTGTTTGTCCCAGCACGTGGTGGAATTGGAGAAGGTGTTGAATTAGAAGCCAATACCATTTGTGCCAAGATGGCGCAAAATACGATGAGTAATTATCGCTTATTGTATGTTCCAGACCATGTTAGTAGCGAAGCATATGCGTCTATTGTGACAGAGCCTTCCGTGAAAGAAGTTCTTGAGTTGATTCGATCTTCCAATATCGTCATTCATGGAATAGGTGATGCGTTAACAATGGCACGTCGCAGAAGTACTTCAGAAGCAGATTGGTTAAAGATTCAGGCAAGCGAAGCAGTTGGCGAAGCTTTCGGTTACTACTTTAATGAAGAAGGAAATGTTGTTCATAAAGTAAGAACAGTTGGTATGCAACTAGAGGACTTACAAAATGTATCTCATGTTGTTGCAGTCGCTGGAGGTTCTTCAAAGGCAAAAGCAATACAGGCTGTAATTAAACAAGGGCACACTTCAATTCTAATTACAGATGAAGGTGCAGCAAAACAGTTAACAAAGGGTTTTACCCTTTAATATAATCCCCCAAGGAGGAAATTCAAATGACTAAAATTGGTATTAATGGATTTGGACGTATCGGACGTAACGTATTCCGCGCAGCTCTTAACAACTCTGAGGTAGAAGTAGTAGCAATCAACGACTTAACAGATGCTAAAACATTAGCTCACCTTTTAAAATATGACACAGTTCACGGAACTTTAAATGCAGAAGTATCTGCTAACGAAAACAGCATCGTTGTTAACGGTAAAGAAATTAAAGTTATCGCTGAGCGTGATCCAGCTCAATTACCATGGAGCGACTACGGAGTAGAAGTAGTAGTAGAATCTACTGGCCGTTTCACTAAAAAATCAGATGCTGAGAAACACTTAGGTGGATCAGTTAAGAAAGTTATCATCTCAGCTCCAGCTTCTGACGAAGATATCACTGTAGTTATGGGTGTTAACCACGAACAATACGATGCAGCTAACCACAACGTAGTATCTAACGCTTCTTGTACTACAAACTGTCTAGCTCCATTCGCTAAAGTATTAAACGAAAAATTCGGCGTAAAACGCGGAATGATGACAACAATTCACTCTTACACTAACGACCAACAAATCTTAGACTTACCACACAAAGATTTACGCCGTGCTCGTGCAGCAGCTGAAAACATGATCCCAACATCTACTGGTGCAGCTAAAGCTGTAGCATTAGTATTACCAGAACTTAAAGGTAAATTAAACGGTGGCGCTGTACGTGTTCCAACTGCTAACGTTTCTCTAGTTGACTTAGTTGTTGAACTTGACAAAGAAGTAACAGTTGAAGAAGTAAATGCAGCATTCAAAGCAGCAGCTGAAGGCGAATTAAAAGGTATCCTTGGATACAGCGAAGAGCCATTAGTATCTATCGACTATAACGGATGTACAGCTTCTTCTACAATCGATGCATTATCTACAATGGTAATGGAAGGTAACATGGTTAAAGTACTTTCTTGGTACGATAACGAAACTGGTTACTCTAACCGCGTAGTAGACCTAGCAGCTTACATGACTTCAAAAGGTCTTTAATTCTTAATTATATAAGTTATCAATGACAAAACGAGGGAGAGGGTTTGTTCCCTCTCTCTCTTCTTTCGTTTTAAAAGCAAATGTGTTAAGCTTTTGAGTGGGTTTTGTCAATCCTAACTAGTAGTCGGAGGGAAATCCAATGAACAAAAAATCAATTCGTGACGTAGATTTAAAAGGTAAGCGTGTATTTTGCCGCGTTGATTTCAACGTACCTATGAAAGAAGGCAAAATTACAGATGAAACTCGTATCCGTGCAGCTCTTCCTACAATTCAATATTTAGTAGAGCAAGGTGCGAAAGTTATTTTAGCAAGTCACTTAGGCCGTCCAAAAGGTCAAGTAGTAGAAGAAATGCGTTTAACTCCAGTAGCAGCACGTTTAGGCGAGCTTCTTGGTAAAGACGTTAAAAAAGCGGACGAAGCATTCGGACCAGTTGCACAAGAAATGGTTGCAGCAATGAACGAAGGCGACGTATTAGTTCTTGAAAACGTACGTTTCTATGCGGGCGAAGAAAAGAACGATGCAGAACTTGCGAAAGAATTTGCAGCACTTGCTGACATCTTCGTAAACGATGCATTCGGTGCAGCTCACCGTGCTCACGCTTCTACAGCAGGTATCGCAGACTACCTACCAGCAGTATCTGGTCTATTAATGGAAAAAGAGTTAGATGTACTTGGTAAAGCACTTTCTAACCCAGAACGTCCATTTACAGCTATCATCGGTGGTGCGAAAGTAAAAGATAAAATCGGTGTAATTCGTCATCTATTAGACAAAGTAGATAACTTAATCATCGGTGGTGGACTTGCTTACACATTCGTTAAAGCTTTAGGTCATGAAATTGGTCTATCTCTATGTGAAGACGACAAGATCGAACTAGCTAAAGAATTTATGCAACTTGCAAAAGAAAAAGGCGTAAACTTCTACATGCCAGTTGATGTTGTAATCACTGAGGAATTCTCTGAAACTGCAACAACTAAAATCGTTGGTATCGACTCTATCCCTTCTAACTGGGAAGGCGTGGACATCGGTCCTAAAACACGTGAAATTTATGCAGATGTAATTAAAAATTCTAAGCTTGTTGTATGGAATGGACCAATGGGTGTATTCGAAATGACTCCATTCGCAGAAGGTACAAAAGCAGTAGGACAAGCATTAGCAGATGCAGAAGATACATACTCTGTTATCGGCGGTGGTGACTCTGCAGCAGCTGTTGAAAAATTCGGTATGGCTGATAAAATGAGCCACATTTCTACTGGCGGCGGTGCGTCATTAGAATTCATGGAAGGTAAAGAGCTTCCAGGTGTAGTTTGTCTTAACGACAAATAAGTAGCAGCCAAAGAAAAAGGACGGTGCAAAGCATGCGTAAACCAATTATCGCAGGTAACTGGAAAATGAATAAAACTCTATCAGAAGCAGTTAGCTTCGTAGAGGAAGTTAAAGGTCAAATCCCAGCAGCTTCAGCTGTTGATGCAGTAGTTTGCTCTCCAGCTCTATTCTTAGAGCGCCTTGTAGCAGCAACTGAAGGGACTGACTTACAAGTAGGTGCACAAAACATGCACTTCGAAAAAAATGGTGCATTCACTGGCGAAATTAGCCCAGTAGCACTTAGCGACTTAAAAGTTGGCTATGTAGTACTTGGCCACTCTGAGCGTCGTGAAATGTTTGCTGAAACAGATGAGTCAGTAAACAAAAAGACTATCGCAGCATTTGAACATGGTTTAACACCAATCGTATGTTGTGGTGAGACTTTAGAAGAGCGCGAAAGCGGAAAAACATTTGATCTAGTAGCAGGTCAAGTGACAAAAGCACTTGCAGGTTTAACAGAAGAGCAAGTTAAAGCAACTGTTATCGCTTATGAGCCAATCTGGGCTATCGGTACAGGTAAATCTTCTTCTTCTGCAGATGCAAACGAAGTATGTGCGCACATCCGTAAAGTTGTTGCAGAAGCTGTTTCTCCAGAAGCTGCAGAAGCTGTTCGTATCCAATACGGCGGTAGCGTAGAACCAGAAAACATTAAAGAGTATATGGCACAATCTGACATCGACGGCGCTTTAGTTGGCGGTGCTAGCTTAGAGCCTGCTTCGTTCTTAGGTCTTCTGGGGGCGGTAAAATGAGAAAGCCAACAGCTTTAATCATTCTTGACGGTTTCGGACTTCGTGAAGAAACTTACGGGAATGCTGTAGCACAAGCTAAGAAACCTAATTTTGATGGTTACTGGAACAAATTCCCTCACACAACGCTTACAGCTTGTGGTGAGGCGGTAGGTCTTCCAGAAGGTCAAATGGGTAACTCTGAGGTTGGTCACTTAAATATCGGTGCTGGCCGCGTAGTATATCAAAGCTTAACACGCGTTAACGTTGCAATTCGTGAAGGTGAGTTCGATAAGAACGAAACTTTTCAAAATGCAATTAAAAGCGTAAAAGAAAAAGGTACTGCACTTCATTTATTCGGTTTACTTTCTGACGGTGGTGTGCACAGTCACATGAACCATATGTTTGCTCTTCTTCGCTTAGCAGCAAAAGAAGGCGTGGAGAAAGTTTATATCCATGCATTCTTAGACGGCCGCGATGTTGGACCACAAACAGCAAAAGGTTATATCGATGCAACGAATGAAGTAATTAAAGAAACAGGAGTAGGACAATTCGCGACTATCTCTGGTCGTTATTACTCTATGGACCGTGACAAGCGTTGGGATCGCGTAGAAAAATGTTACAGTGCTATGGTGAATGGTGAAGGCCCTACTTATAAATCAGCAGAAGAGTGTGTAGAAGACTCTTATGCGAACGGTATCTATGATGAATTCGTATTGCCGTCTGTAATTGTTAACGAAGATAACACGCCAGTTGCAACAATCAATGATGATGATGCAGTTATCTTCTATAATTTCCGTCCAGACCGTGCAATTCAAATTGCTCGTGTATTTACAAACGAAGACTTCCGTGAGTTCGATCGTGGTGAAAAAGTACCTCACATTCCAGAATTCGTATGTATGACACACTTCAGTGAAACTGTAGATGGATACGTGGCATTCAAGCCAATGAACCTTGATAACACTTTAGGTGAAGTTGTTGCGCAAGCGGGATTAAAGCAACTTCGCATCGCGGAAACTGAAAAGTATCCGCACGTTACATTCTTCTTTAGCGGTGGTCGTGAGGCTGAATTCCCAGGAGAAGAACGTATCTTAATTAACTCACCAAAGGTTGCAACGTATGACTTGAAACCTGAAATGAGCATTTACGAAGTAACGGACGCTTTAGTAAATGAAATCGAAAATGATAAACATGATGTTATCATTCTTAACTTTGCGAACTGTGATATGGTTGGCCATTCTGGGATGATGGAACCAACAATTAAAGCAGTAGAAGCAACTGACGAATGTTTAGGAAAAGTTGTAGAAGCGATTCTTGCAAAAGATGGTGTAGCACTTATTACTGCTGACCATGGTAATGCTGATCAGGAGTTAACTGCTGATGGCGGTCCTATGACAGCTCATACAACTAACCCGGTTCCTTTCATCGTTACAAAAAATGATGTAGAGCTTCGTGAAGGTGGTATTTTAGGAGATATCGCTCCAACAATGCTTACACTTTTAAATGTGGAACAACCGAAAGAAATGACAGGTAAAACAATTATTAAATAATTTGCTTATATAAAAAGGAGAGAATTTATTATGCCAACAATTATTGATGTTTATGCTCGCGAAGTCCTTGACTCTCGTGGTAACCCAACTGTAGAAGTAGAAGTTTATACAGAAAGCGGCGCTTTCGGACGCGCTATCGTACCAAGTGGTGCATCTACTGGTGAGCACGAAGCAGTAGAATTACGTGACGGTGACAAATCTCGTTACCTTGGTAAAGGTGTTATTAACGCAGTAAACAACGTTAACGAAATTATCGCTCCAGAAATCGAAGGTTTCGATGTAACTGACCAAGCTGGTATCGACCGTGCTATGATCGAATTAGATGGCACTCCAAACAAAAGTAAACTAGGCGCTAACGCTATCCTTGGTGTATCTATGGCAGTAGCTCACGCAGCAGCTGACTTCGTAGGTCTTCCATTATACCGTTACCTTGGTGGATTCAATGCAAAACAATTACCAACTCCAATGATGAACATCATCAACGGTGGTTCTCACGCTGATAACAACGTTGACTTCCAAGAGTTCATGATCTTACCAGTTGGTGCTCCAACATTCAAAGAATCAATCCGTATGGGTGCTGAAGTATTCCATGCACTTAAAGCTGTATTACATGACAAAGGTCTTAACACTGCAGTAGGTGACGAAGGTGGATTCGCTCCAAACCTTGGTTCTAACCGTGAAGCTTTAGAAGTAATCATCGAAGCTATCGAAAAAGCTGGTTATAAAGCTGGCGAGAACGTATTCTTAGGAATGGACGTTGCTTCTTCTGAGTTCTACAACAAAGAAACTGGTAAATATGACCTTGCAGGTGAAGGCCGTACTGGCTTAACTTCTGCAGAAATGGTTGATTTCTATGAAGAGCTTTGCAAAGACTTCCCAATCATCTCTATCGAAGATGGTTTAGACGAAAACGACTGGGATGGTCACAAATTATTAACTGAGCGTATCGGTGATAAAGTACAATTAGTTGGTGACGATTTATTTGTAACTAACACTCAAAAACTTGCTGAAGGTATCGAAAAAGGTATCTCTAACTCAATCTTAATTAAAGTTAACCAAATCGGTACTTTAACTGAGACTTTCGAAGCTATCGAAATGGCTAAACGTGCTGGTTACACAGCAGTTGTATCTCACCGTTCTGGTGAAACTGAAGATGCTACAATCGCTGACATCGCAGTTGCAACTAACGCTGGCCAAATCAAAACTGGTTCTATGAGCCGTACTGACCGTATTGCTAAGTACAACCAATTATTACGCATCGAAGACGAACTAGGCGAAATCGCTGTTTACGATGGTATCAAATCTTTCTATAACATCAAACGATAATTGTAGAAAATAAACGACAGACCGTGAGAAATCACGGTCTGTTTTTTTATGCTAAAATTGTTCACCCGTCATAAGTGACATGAAATGTTTGAAGAAGCGGTTATAGTCAAAATCAATTGCAATTTGATGAACCGGCCAATCAATAAATGGCTTCTGGTTCACTAAAGAGCGAAATTCCCCTATGCTTGCTCCTTGTGCAGAGGATTCTGTCATGACAACAATAGGTGATTTATGATACGTGAACATAGAGTTATCAAATAAAGCGAGTATTGGAATTGTGTCATGGAAAGGACTCCCCTTTAAATGTGGTAGAGCGTCTTTATAATATCCGTAGTAATAATGATCAAATAACGGTTTGACAAGTGGAGCTTTTCCTTTCGCCTCAATGTATTCTGCCATTTCTGGTGTAATGATGGAGTATTGAGTGACGTTTAATGGGTATATGTACATGTTAACTGCGGATTGAAGGACTATATTAGCGGCAGTAGGATCGCCATAAAAGTTTGCTTCGGAAATAGGGGTAACATTACCAGGATGTAAAAAGGCACCGCCCATTACGTAGTAAGATTTAATTTGTTTCATTAACTGTTTGCACATGATAAACAAAATTGCTAGGGAGGTAAGTCTTCCTAAACTTACAATGATTAATTCATCTTTATACTGTTCAATAAGAGGAATGACTTCAAAAAAATTCTCCATTTCTCCGTTAGTCACATTCACCTTTGGAATAATTGGACCGAGCCCCTGTTTCCCATGTACATCCGTAAAAAACGCAGGTGGGGCACCAGTAAGGGGACGTTCTGAACCACCGAATATCTTGATATTTCTATTCTTTGTTTCGTTATTAAAAAAATGAGCATTTTCTACGGCTATTTTTTTTGGAACATTGCCGTAATCAGCAACGATACCGACGATTTCTATTTCATCGATAAAGAATGCTAAGAGGAGAGCCATCGTATCATCAATCCCAGGATCACAAAAAATGAGAACTTTTTTGGGCATATGTTCACCACCTATCTTGTTTATCCCGTACAAATCCGCTTGGTGAGGGCTAATAATTAATGAAGATGAGGAAAACCTCATTGATTAAAGTTTCACTTTATATATATGTAAGTTTAAGAATAAAAAGATTATTTTATTGAAATAATAATCTTTTAAATTCAGAAAATAAAAACTTTTTATATTAGGTCAAGGATTTTGACATAATTTTCGTTTGGAAATGTAGTCATATCAAGGTTGTAAGCGTATAACATAGGCTGTTTTTGCTGTCAAGTTGATAAATTGCAGCTTTTTACAATTTATACTATGATAAAGATATTAACAGAAGATCGTATAAACATGAGGGATGATGAACATGAAATTTACAAAGATTCTTGTCCAAATTGCTGCTCTTTACGTGTTTTATATGGTTGGAACTTGGGTGCAAGAAATGCTAAATATTCCGATTCCAGGAAGTTTGATTGGAATGTTCCTCTTACTTGTTTTACTTAGCCTAAAAGTTCTTCCAGTGAAATGGTTCGATTTAGGAGCAGAAACACTCGTTGCTATTATGCCGTTTTTATTAATTCCGCCAACGCTTGGCCTAATGAATTACGGTGCTTTTTTTATGAGTAAAGGAATTTCTCTTTTCATTACAGTTGTAGCGAGTACATTTTTAATTATTATTGTCGCAGGACATACAGGACAATATCTTGCAAATAGGAAGGAAAGAGAGTCGCGATGAGCCAAATATTAATCGGAATCGGTTGGGTTCTTTTTACGGTGCTATTATATCAATTATCTAAAAAAATCTATAAATTATTTCCAACACCATTCACCATTCCAATGCTTGTAGCAACTGGATTAATGGCTTTCCTATTTATCGTGCTTGATATACCATATCAACATTATATGGAAAGTGGTGGTGGCTGGATTGCAAAGCTACTTGGACCCGGTGTTGTAGCATTTGCAATTCCTCTTTATAAACAACGTCATGTTCTGCAAAAATATGTTGTACCGATTGCTGGCGGGGTATTAGTAGGTACAACAGTTGCAATCGCTAGTGATTTTGCGATTGCTTCACTTATGGGAACGGATAAAAGCTTAATCTTATCGTCATTACCAAAATCGGTGACAATGCCAGTTGCGATGAGTGTTTCTGAACAAGTCGGTGGTGTACCTTCCTTAACAGCAGCTTTCGTTGTTATCGCAGGTATTACTGGAACGATTACAGGACCCCTTTTATTAAAATGGAGCCGTGTTACAAACTCAGTTGGTAAAGGTATCGGATTTGGAGGTGCTTCTCATATTATGGGCGTGATGAGAGCGATGAAAAATAACGAGCATGAAGGTGTTATTGGATCGGTAACAATGACATTAACAGCAATTTTGACATGTTTACTTGGACCGTTATTTGCGATGATGTTTATGTAATAGAAGAAAAGCGAGAGCGCCTCTATAGCTCTCGCTTTTCTATAGAATTTATGCTACAGTTACAATAACTGAATCTTTGTAGGAGGTACGCCAAGTGCATACGTTATTATCAGTTTTACTTATTATTGTATCGATTTTAATGATTGTTATGGTACTTATGCAATCTAGTAATAGCTCAGGCCTTTCAGGTGCAATTTCAGGCGGTGCGGAGCAATTATTTGGTAAGCAAAAGGCACGTGGAATTGAAGCGGTATTAAACCGTATTACAATTGTTTTAGCTGTATTGTTCTTTGTATTAACAATTGGTGTTACGTACTTCAATTTATAGAATTGAAAGAAGAAGCGTTAGTGAATGGTACTAATGGTTCTTCTTTTTTTGTTTTGCTATTTGAAAGATGTTTCTAATTAGATTATAGAAATACAAATATGGTACACTAGATATAGAAAGAATACGACTAGATTACAGAAGAGAAAGAGGAGAAATACATGATGAAATTAGCATCTCCGAAACCATTTACATTTGAGGGTGGAGACCGCGCTGTTTTATTACTACATGGATTCACAGGGAACTCAGCTGATGTACGTATGTTAGGGCGTTTCTTAGAAAAGAAAGGCTATACTTGTCATGCGCCAATTTATAAAGGGCACGGTGTACCACCAGAAGAGCTTGTTCATACAGGGCCTACAGATTGGTGGCAAGATGTAACGGAGGCATATCAGCTTTTAAAAGATAAAGGTTTTGAGAAAATTGCTGTTGTTGGATTGTCACTTGGCGGCGTATTTTCTTTAAAATTAGGTTATACAGTACCGGTTTTAGGTGTAGTACCAATGTGTGCACCGATGTATATTAAGAGCGAAGAAACGATGTACCAAGGTATATTGGCATATGCCCGCGAATATAAAAAACGTGAGCAAAAATCACCTGAACAAATTGAACAAGAAATGTTGGAATTCCAAAAGACACCGATGAATACATTAAAAGCATTACAACAATTAATTGCTGACGTACGTAACAATGTGGATATGATTTATGCGCCAACATTTGTTGTACAAGCACGTCATGACGAAATGATTAATACAGATAGTGCTAACATTATTTATAACGGTGTAGAATCTACGTTAAAAGACATTAAATGGTATGAAGACTCTACGCATGTCATTACACTTGATAAACAACGTGACGAGCTACATGAGGATGTATATAACTTCTTGGAGCAACTAGATTGGTAAGATCTAGTTGCCTCTTTTTTTCATAAGGAATTTTTTGTTAAAACTGTAAAAATCATAAGGGGAGTATTGAAGTTTCACTTTATACATCCCCTATCTTTCGGATACACTAAATAATATAAGGTTTTAAAGGAGGTATTTTTGCTTGGAAGAAATCATACAAGAACATATTGATAAGTTGTTATTATTTATGAGAGAAGAAGCGTATAAACCGCTAACGATACAAGAGTTAGAAGAGGCATTTGGAATTGAAGGTTCTGAGGGTTTTAAAGATTTTGTAAAGGCACTTGTAACGATGGAAGAGAAGGGACTTGTTATTCGTACACGTAGCAACCGTTACGGTCTTCCTGAAAAGATGAATTTAATACGCGGTAAATTAATTGGACATGCACGTGGTTTTGCATTCGTTGTACCAGACGAGAAGAAAACAGGAGACGATGATCTTTTCATCCCACCTACAGAATTAAACGGTGCACTTCATGGCGATACAGTATTAGCACGCCTTAGTTCTCAATCGAGCGGTTCGCGTCAAGAAGGTTCAATTGTACGCATTTTAGAACGTGGCACGAAAGAGCTAGTTGGTACATATACAGAATCGAAAAACTTTGGATTTGTTATACCTGACAATAAGCGCTGGACGAGTGATATCTTTATCTTGAAAAGCGCATCAATGGGTGCTGTAGAAGGTCATAAAGTAGTTGTGAAAATTACGAGCTATCCAGAGAATCGTTTAAGCGCAGAAGGTGAAGTTATTCAAATTCTAGGTCATAAAAATGATCCAGGAGTAGATATTTTATCTGTCATTCATAAACATCATTTACCTTTAGCATTCCCTGAGGAAGTGATGGAGCATGCAAACAGTGTACCAGAAACGATTTCAGAAGAAGATTTAAAAGATCGCCGCGACCTGCGTGATCAAATGATCGTAACGATTGATGGTGCAGATGCGAAAGACTTAGATGATGCTGTTACAGTAACGAAGCTTGAAAATGGTAACTACAAGCTAGGCGTTCACATTGCGGATGTAAGTCATTACGTTCAAGAAGGCTCTCCAATTGATGTTGAAGCAGCGGAAAGAGCGACAAGTGTGTATCTTGTTGACCGTGTAATCCCGATGATTCCGCATCGTCTATCTAACGGTATTTGTTCATTAAATCCGAAAGTAGACCGTCTGACATTATCTTGTGAAATGGAAATCAACAACTTAGGTGATGTTGTTAAACACGAGATTTTCCAAAGTGTGATTAAAACGACAGAGCGTATGACGTATGCTGACGTAAGAAGCATTTTAGAAGATGAGGACGAAGAGTTAATTAAGCGTTATGAGCCGCTCGTACCGATGTTTAAAGAGATGGGTCAATTGGCACAAATTTTACGTGAAAAACGTATGCGCCGTGGTGCAATTGACTTTGACTTTAAAGAAGCGAAAGTATTAGTAGATGAAGAAGGAAAACCGACAGACGTTGTCATGCGCGATCGTTCTGTATCAGAGAAGTTAATTGAAGAATTTATGCTTGTTGCGAATGAAACAGTAGCAGAGCACTTCCACTGGATGAACGTACCGTTTATGTACCGTGTCCATGAAGATCCGAAAGAAGATAAGCTTGAGCGTTTCTTCGAGTTTGTAACGAACTTCGGATATGCGGTAAAAGGACGTGCGAATGAAGTGCACCCTCGTGCGCTGCAACAAATTCTTGAAATGGTTCAAGGACAGCCAGAAGAAGTAGTTATTTCAACAGTTATGCTTCGTTCTATGAAGCAAGCTCGTTACGATGCGGATAGTTTAGGACATTTCGGTTTATCAACTGAGTTCTACACACACTTCACATCACCAATTCGTCGTTACCCAGATACAATCGTTCATAGATTAATTCGTGAATACATTATTAATGGTAAAGTCGACAACGAAACGCAAGCAAAATGGCGTGAAAAATTACCTGAGATTGCAGAGCACTCTTCTAATATGGAACGCCGTGCTGTTGAAGCAGAGCGTGAAACAGATGAGATGAAAAAAGCAGAGTATATGGTTGATAAGATCGGTGAAGAGTATGACGGTATGATTAGCTCTGTAACAAACTTCGGTTTATTCGTAGAGCTTCCAAATACAATTGAAGGTCTTGTACACGTTAGTTATTTAACGGATGATTACTACCGTTATGACGAGCAGCATTTCGCTGTGATCGGAGAACGTACAGGAAACGTATTCCGCATCGGTGATGAAATTACAATTCGCGTTATTAACGTAAACAAAGACGAGCGTGCAATCGACTTTGAAATCGTTGGCATGAAAGGCACACCTCGCCGTAAGTTCAAAGATCGTCCAGTCGTTATCGAGCAGCCAAGAACAGGCAGAAAGAAACGCGGTGGACGTAGCGAGCGCAGTAATGAGCGCGGCGGTGAACGTGGCACAGGTAGAAAATTTGACCGTGGTGGTAAAGGAAAAGGAAGAGGATCTGCATCCGCATCCGCTTCTGCTAGCCAGCCAGGAAAAAAAGATGGTAACGGTAAGAAGAAAAAAGCATTCTTCGAAAACGTACCAGGATTCAAGAAGAAAAAGAAAAAGCGTAAGTAAGAAAAGAGTGGCTTCGCTTTGATGAAAAGCGGGGCCTTTTCTTTTTTTATTGGTGGCTTGAGAACGAGCCACTTTCGCTTTTTAATGGAATCTAGCTACAGTGGCTAGAATGTTCGGCGGCTTCGCTTCTTCCCGAGAGGCAAAGAGCGCCTCAAGGTCAGAAGCTCCATCCACCTCACATTCTGAGCGAGCCACTTTCGCTTTTTATTAACATTTGTTACAATAGTAAAAATAGAGGAGGGACGTTATATGCCAAAGGGTACAGGTAAGGTTATTGCACAAAATAAAAAAGCATTTCATGATTATTTCATCGAAGAAACATACGAAGCAGGGCTTGTCCTTCAAGGAACGGAAATTAAGTCGATTCGCGCTGGACGCGTAAACTTGAAAGATGCGTTTGCACGTGTACATAATGGTGAAGTATGGGTTCATAATATGCACATTAATACGTACGAACAAGGGAATCGTTTCAACCATGATCCACTTCGTACGAGAAAATTACTTCTGCATAAAAAAGAAATTGATAAACTAGCGGGCGCTGCGAAAGAAACAGGTTACGCATTAGTTCCACTTAGAATTTATTTGAAAAATGGATTTGCAAAAATGGCACTTGGTTTAGCAAAAGGTAAGAAACAATACGATAAACGTCACGATTTAAAAGAGAAAGAAGCTAAACGTGAAATTGCACGCGCGTTCCGTGATCGCCAAAAGATGTAATACAGATATTTACATTTGTAAAATGGAGCTCGTATGTTATAATAACTTATGTAAGGTTGTTGCACATTGAAAAACAGCTCTTAGTAGCTATCACGATATTTTCTTCGTATGCTCCATTTTTATCATGGGGACGTTACGGATTCGACAGGGATAGTTCGAGCTTAGGTTGCGAGTCGAGGGGATCGGCCTCGTTAAAACGTCAAAGCCTATAATTGGCAAACAAAACAATCTTTCTTTAGCTGCTTAATTGCACTAAAGGTTCCTCCCTCCATCGTCCATGTGGTAGGGTAAGGGACTCAAACTAAGTGGACTACGCCGGAGTTCGCCGTCTGAGGACAAAGGAAGAGAACAACCAGACTAGCAACTTGGAAGCCTGTCGATAGGCCGAAGAGTTCGCGAAATGCTAATATATCGACTACACTCGTAGAAGCTTAAGTGCCGATATTTTTGGACGTGGGTTCGACTCCCACCGTCTCCACCAATACATATTTGGTGGTTTTTTATTTTGTATGATATGAACCATAATTTTGCCAGGTTGGCGAGGTTATGGTTCTTTTTGTTTATGGAAAAGTTATAGTTCTAAAAATAGAATGTATCTAATTCTTTGGTTCTTTCACTTACATCCTCAATGTATCTTGTGTGTTATCCCTTAATGATCACAATTTTATCCCGTCAAAGCCTGAGTGGTGAGGACTGATAATTAGTGGGGATGAACATCCCTGTTTGATTAATTAATACTTCACTTTATTTGGATCTTCATATGTTTTGTGTTTTTATCCATACCTATTGTAAGATTATATAGAGTTCTCCTAATAAACTGTTTTAATGGATTATTTAGGGGGGGGAATTTGTAAATCATAAATTGTTTTTTCGGAATAATTTTTTATATAAATAAGTTATATTGAAGTAGAGGTGAACCATCGGTGAAGCAGGTGTTGGTGATTAAAAATGAACGGTCTTCAGCAAAGAAAATCGTAAGCGGTCTAACGCAAGAAGGCTATTTCATTTTAAAACTTCACAATGAAAACGAAGGTTTAAATATAATATATGAACAAGATTGGGATATTATCATATTGGATTGGGATTCATTAAGTATATCAGGACCAGAAATTTGCAGACAAATACGACTTGTTAAAACGACACCGATTATTATTGTGACTGACAATATTTCTAGTAAGGATTGCGTTGCAGGGTTACAAGCAGGAGCAGATGATTATATAAGAAAACCATTTGCGAAAGAAGAATTAGTAGCAAGGGTTCAAGCAATTTTAAGGAGAAGTGATTGTAACCAGCAAAAGGAGATAAACTTTTTTCAGTTTAAAGATCTCTTTGTTGATGCATCAAGCAATATTGTGAAAAAAGGTGGCGAAAATCTCTCACTTACTAAGCGTGAGTACGATTTACTTGTATTTTTAATCAAAAACAAAAACACGATATTGAGCCGTGAAATGCTTTTGAATCAAGTTTGGGGATATAACGTAGTAGTAAATCCAAATGTAGTAGATTTATATATTGGGTATGTAAGAAAAAAGTTAAAGTGCGAGAAGAAAGACAGATATATTCAAACGATACACGGCAGAGGCTATTCAATGATTGAATGATAAAATAAGGTAATAGAAAACGAGTAAAACTATTTCATTCAGTTTTACTCGTTTTCTATTAAATCTAATAATCAAATAGTTTCTTAGAAGTATTAAAAGACGTAAAAAATGGATTATGAAAATATTAGCTATTAATGGGCGTGTTTTGTAGAGGAAATCATGGTTAATCAATACGCCCGACTTCACATATTACTTTCTATGCCTGATTTTATGAATTCGCACCATTCACAAGATTTTCACAGAATTAATGACTATACTAATTAACAGGATGTTCAAATGAAAATGGTTATCAATAGCGATTCAATTGAATAAAAGTTACTTTCTAATTCAATCTATGGATGTCATCATTTTCGAAATAAATCACACTATAAGGAGTATACATATGAAAAAATCTATGCTTTTAAAATTAGTGAGTATTCTAGCAATTTTCACTTTAATGTTAGTGGCTTGCTCAGATTCAAGTAAAGAAACTTCGAAGGCTAATAATAAAGATAATGGTAGTGATAAGCCAAAAACGGTTGAAATCACTGATGCTCATGGAACTGTTAAAGTACCTGTAAACCCAAAGAATGTAGTTGCTTTGGATAACAGAACTTTTGAAACTTTATCTGATTGGGGAATTAAACTAGCGGCTGCTCCAAAAGATATCATGCCTGCAGATTCAGCATATAAAAAGGATGATTCAGTTCAAAATATTGGAAATCACCGTGAACCAAATCTTGAAATTATTGCAGCGGCAAACCCTGACCTTGTAATCGTTGGTCAAAGATTTGCTGATCATTACGAAGAAATTAAAAAATTAGTGCCAAATGCAGCTGTTATTGATCTTAATTTTGATGTTTCTGAGAAGGCTAATAAGCCTGGAGAAAACTTAGTAAAAGGACTTAAAGATTCTACAACTACTTTAGGTAAAATCTTTGCTAAAGATAAAGAAGCTAAACAATTAATAGCTGATTTCGATAAATCTATTGAAAAAGCAAAATCTGCTTATAACGGAAAAGATAAAGTTATGAGTGTTATCGTTACTGGTGGAAATATCGGCTTTGCAGCTCCACACTCTGGTCGCGTTTGGGGACCTATGTATGACATTTTCGGTTGGACTCCAGCATTAGAAGTTTCGAATTCTACTGCAGGTCATAAAGGTGATGACGTTTCTGTTGAAGCTATTGCACAAACAAATCCTGATTGGCTTTTCGTATTAGATCGTGATGCTGCAACATCTGATGCAGCTAAGTCAGCTCCAGCTAAGGATGTTATTTCTAAATCACCAGCTCTTCAAAACACAACTGCTGTTTCTAAAAAACAAGTTGTTTATGCACCAGAAGATACTTACACAAATGAATCAATTCAAACTTATATAGAGTTATTTGGAGATCTTGCAAAAACTTTAGCTAAGTAGTGTAAAGGGGTACGAAGCAGTGTCAAAAAATATGATTTCTAGGGTTGAGAATATTTCTCAACCCCAGTTTTATAATCAAAATAAAATATGGACAAAACCTTTTATAATAGCAGTTATAGTTGTTATAATTTTAGGGATTATATCACTGTTTACTGGAGTTTATGATATACGTGGACAAGAGGACGGAATGGAGATGTTTTTCATCACTCGTGTTCCGAGAACGGTTGCATTAATGCTTACTGGAGCTGCGATGGCAATGGCAGGGCTCGTCATGCAACTTATTACACAGAATCGTTTTGTTGAACCTACTACAACGGGGACGATTGAATGGTCAGGCTTAGGCCTGCTTTTTGTGTATTTACTATTTCCTGCCCCGACTTTAGTTCAAAGAATGACTGGTGCAATCATTTTTTCTTTTATAGGAACTATGATTTTCTTTTTATTTTTAAGAAGAGTTAAGCTTCGTTCGTCTTTAATTGTTCCGATTATTGGATTGATGCTTGGAGCAGTTATTTCTGCAGTGTCTACTTTTTTAGGACTCCTTTTTCAAAAGACACAAAGTATTGAAACTTGGTTTGTCGGTTCATTTGCTAACGTTCAGGTCGGAAGATATGAATATTTATGGCTGATTGTTATCATTACTTTTCTTATTTTTATGTATGCTAACAGATTGACTTTAGCTGGACTAGGAGAAGATGTCGCAACGAGCCTTGGAGTTAATTACAATAGAATTGTTCTTTTTGGGACTGCTCTTATCTCGGTTGCAGTTGGAATTGTTGCAGCTGTTATTGGACACTTGCCTTTCTTAGGATTAATTGTGCCAAATATCGTTTCAATGTTTAGAGGTGATGACCTTAGGAGTAATTTACCTTGGGTTTGTGTGATCGGAATGGGGGCAATAACTGCCTGTGACATCATTTCTCGAACAATTATACAGCCTTTTGAAGTACCTGTTTCTTTAATACTTGCAACAGTGGGAGCAGTCGTGTTTATTACTATTTTATTGAGAAAAAGAAAACCAAGGAGGCTACGATGATCACATTAGAATATAGAAAAAAAGAAAATGTCGAAATCGATTCTAGCCTTCATAATGAAAGTAGATCAGCTAGTGCTTTTCGGTCTAAGAAGGAAGCAAGACGTTATTGGATTTTACTGATAACATTGATTGCTTTAGGTCTTCTTTCTTCATATGGACTTTTAGTTTATAACAATCCAGTTCCGATAGATTCACCTTCTTTTATCCCAGTTGTTAAGAGAAGGATAGTAGCTATTGTTGCAATGATTATCGCTGCAGTTTGCCATAGCTTGTCGACAGTTGCTTTCCAATCTATTACGAATAATAAGATTATTACTCCGTCACTTTTAGGTTTCGAATCACTTTATTCAGCAATTCAAACGAGTACAATATTCTTCTTTGGTGCTAGTGCATTAATAAATTTTAATGGAATTGGCTCATTTTTATTCCAAGTTGTTGTTATGGTCTTCATGAGTTTGATACTTTATGGATGGTTACTTTCCGGTAAATACGGGAATTTACAACTTATGCTTTTAGTTGGAATTATTATTGGTACCGGGTTAAATTCTGTGTCAACTTTCATGAGAAAACTACTTGCGCCTTCAGAATTTGATATTTTACAAGCAAGATTATTTGGTTCTGTTAATCATGCAGATCCTGCATATTTTCCTATTGTAATTCCGATGATCATAATTGTAGCAGTATTAATTTTTGCTCATTCTAAGAATTTGAACGTTTTGTCACTAGGAAAGGATGTTGCTACTTCTTTTGGGGTTAAATATCAACCTAGTGTAATTTATACGCTTGTATTAGTTGCTATTTTGATGTCCATTTCAACCGCTCTAATTGGGCCACTTACTTTCTACGGCTTTTTAGTAGCAACTTTGAGTTATCAGGCAGCGGCAACTTATGATCATAGATATATTTTTCCGATGGCTTTTGCTATAGGATTTTTAATAATGACGAGCGCATACTTTTTAATGTATCATGTATTCCATGCTCAAGGTGTAGTTTCAGTTATTATTGAATTATTTGGTGGAATTATATTCTTAACTATAGTTTTAAGGAAGAGGGCTTTATGATAAAAATTGATAATGTTAAAAAGTTCTATACTGATAAGGTAAAAATAGGACCTTTGGATATTGAAATACCAAAAGCAGGCTTTACTTCTTTAATTGGACCAAATGGCGCTGGAAAGTCCACGACACTTTTGATGATTGGCAGACTTTTAGATATGGATGAAGGCCAAATTCAGGTAGCAAATATGGATGTTTCTGAATCCAAATCAAAAGACTTAGCAAAAGTTTTGACTATATTGCGACAAGAAAATCATTTTGTAACTAGGCTTACAGTTAGACAATTAGTTGGATTTGGGCGCTTTCCTTATTCAAAGGGAAGATTGACTAAAGAAGATGAGGTTATCATTTCTAAATATATCGATTTCTTAGATTTAACTAGTTTAGAGAATAGATATTTAGATGAGCTTTCTGGTGGTCAAAGACAAAGGGCATATGTAGCGATGGTATTGTGCCAAGAGACGGAATATGTACTTTTGGATGAACCTTTAAACAATCTTGATGTTGCTCGTTCTGTTCAAATGATGGAGCATTTAAGACGTGCAGCTAATGAATTTGGACGAACAATTTTGACTGTTATGCATGACATAAATTTTGCAGCTAAATACTCGGATAAAATTTGTGCTATGAAAGATGGACAAATTGCTGCTTTCGGAATAGTAGAAGAAGTTATGGACCCAACACTTTTGACAGATATTTTTGAAACAAAAATAGAAATTATTAATGGTCCTTATGGGCCAATCGCAGTTTATTAGTTATAAAATGTAAAAAATACCGTAGCCAAGCTACTCTAGTTGAAGTTGCTGTCTATATTTTATAGGCAGCAGCTTTTTTATGTGACTACTCATAAAATGCAAAAGAATGCTTCACCTTTTCAAGTATGTACCAAACGAAAAAAATATCTCTGTATAACTTTTTAAAAGAATTCAGCTTGTTTTTTGTATATGTAATATTGCATATCAGAGTGTATTGATAAAAGTGTAAGGGGTCACTATAATGAGGGCATAAAGATAAATCAAAATTTCGTAGCAATAAAAAGAAAGCATTTATGTAAATTTATTAGTTAGCTATCATTTATCAATCATTATCATATTTTACTAAAAAAAGAACGGGTGATTTTTCTGAATATTAAGAAAAACACTAAAAGAAGAAAGTTCCTTACATGTTTATTAGTTAGTCTATGCACTATTAATTATTCATCTATTTCCTTCGCAGAAACACAAGCAAGTAATGTAACTGATGTAACCAAAAATGCTAGTGGCATTAATACTGGTATAGCAAATCTTAAATATAATAATCAAGAGGTTTTAGCTGTAAATGGTGATAAAGTAGAAAGTTTTGTTCCGAAAGAAAGTATCAATTCAAATGGTAAATTTGTAGTAGTGGAACGCGAGAAAAAATCACTTACAACGTCACCAGTCGATATTTCAATTATTGATTCTGTAGTGAATCGCACGTATCCAGGAGCTGTACAACTTGCAAATAAAGCTTTTGCAGACAATCAACCGAGTTTATTAGTGGCTAAGAGAAAACCTTTGAATATTAGTATAGACTTACCGGGCATGAGAAAAGAAAATACAATCACTGTCCAAAATCCGACATATGGTAATGTAGCTGGAGCAGTAGACGATTTAGTATCTACTTGGAATGAAAAGTATTCTACAACACATACGTTACCTGCAAGAATGCAGTATACGGAATCTATGGTTTATAGTAAATCACAAATCGCAAGTGCTCTTAATGTTAACGCTAAATATCTTGATAACAGTCTAAACATTGATTTTAATGCGGTTGCAAATGGAGAGAAAAAAGTGATGGTAGCGGCGTATAAGCAAATATTTTATACGGTAAGTGCTGAACTACCTAACAATCCATCCGACCTTTTTGATAATAGCGTTACTTTTGACGAGTTAACTCGAAAAGGCGTAAGTAATTCGGCTCCACCTGTTATGGTTTCAAATGTAGCTTATGGTAGAACGATTTATGTAAAATTAGAAACAACATCTAAGAGCAAAGATGTACAAGCTGCTTTTAAAGCCTTACTTAAGAATAACAGCGTTGAAACAAGTGGACAGTATAAAGATATTTTTGAAGAAAGTACCTTTACTGCTGTAGTATTAGGCGGAGATGCGAAAGAGCATAACAAGGTTGTTACTAAAGATTTCAATGAAATCCGAAATATCATTAAAGATAATGCTGAATTAAGTCTTAAAAATCCAGCATACCCAATTTCATATACAAGCACTTTCTTAAAAGATAATGCAACTGCTGCTGTTCATAACAATACAGATTATATTGAGACGACAACTACAGAATATTCAAGTGCTAAAATGACACTTGATCATTACGGTGCTTACGTTGCTCAATTTGATGTATCTTGGGATGAATTCACATTTGACCAAAAGGGTAACGAAGTATTAACACATAAAACGTGGGATGGTAGCGGAAAAGACAAAACGGCTCATTACTCTACAGTTATCCCTCTTCCACCGAACTCAAAAAATATAAAAATTGTAGCAAGAGAATGTACAGGTCTTGCATGGGAATGGTGGAGAACAATTATTAATGAACAAAACGTTCCATTAACAAATGAAATAAAAGTTTCAATTGGAGGAACAACATTATACCCAACAGCTAGTATTAGTCATTAAGTATAAAACAAGCGCCCTATAAGTAGGGCGCTTTTTACTCTTTCCAAAATTGTTCTAATAGAATGACAAGCATGGTACCCACAAGTAAGCCATTACTTAAAACATATTGTAAGGAAGAAGGAATTCCGCTAAATGCACTTTCTGGAAGAAACAATATTCCTAAACTGATTAATAATGAAATTCCTAATATAGTTAATCGGCGTTGATTTACTGCTTCACGTAAAATGGATTGAAATGAAATGCCTATTACTTGGACAAATGTTGCTAAAAGTGCAGCATTAGCAATAGGTCCTGGTAGCAAGGATATAAAGTTTACAATTGAGGGAATAAAAGAAATTCCTGCTAATATAAGACTTGCTATAAGGAACGACTTCACTTTTCTTTGTCCTGTTAGTTGGATAAATCCTGCTGATGCAGGTAATGGTACAATTCCAATTATAGAGAACAACGACGAGATAATATGTGATATACCTCCGACCCATACACCACGGTTCAGTGTTTGCTTTTCATTTTCTTTAGATAATGGAGCCACTTGTTTTACAGCCGAAATAGCAGCGATTGTATTTGCAACTAAAAGAAATGTAAATAAAGTTGCAGTTAGAGTCATTCCAATATCGAATCTAGGTGTGCCCCAAGCAAATATCTCTGGTAACTTAACTAGCGTTGTGTGCGAAGGGATATGAGATGATTTTCCTAATACTGCATACAAAAGCCAACCGCATGAAATTCCAAGTAATACAGCGTAACTTTTCATCCACCCTTTCCCTTTAATTGATAAGAAAGTAATAAGGGCAAAAATAAAGAGAGCAATAGTAGCTGTTGTATAGTCAGGATGAGTTGCAGATCCTTGTAATCCTATCATTCCTTTTAGTAACACACCACTAAGCTGAAGTGCTAAGATTAAAAGAAAAGTTCCTGTAACTAAAGGGGTAAATAAACGTAAGATTCGATGAATAAGTCCTGTTATACCAAGAATGAAGAGTAATATACCTGCAATAATTAACCCGCCTTCTAAAAGTTGCAACACGTCTTTTGCACTTTGTCCCTGATGCATAGCGATTTGTCCCTGATGCATAGCGATTTGTCCCAATATGACAAATATACTTACCCATGAACCGGCTGGCCCGTCCGCAATGGGGTAACGATGCCCAAACCACGCTTGTAGAAACGAACTTACTCCCACGACTAAAAAAGTCCGCTGCATTAATGTTGAGACATCCTCTATTGGTAAATGGAATATGCCACCAATAATTATAGGTAATGCAATTGCATTTGCTAATAGAAACACAAACCATTGTAGAATATTAAAGCTCGTATCAAAGCATTTTTTATTCATATTATTCTCCTTTGCCGAAAAAGAATCTCATATTAAAAATCCATCCTTTCTACATAGTTAGATTAAAAAGGATGGATTTTGTAAATCTATAAAATCAATTTAATTGCATAGATAGATTTTTAATTAATTACCATGCACGGAATGGTAAGAATTTACCGTTAAGTGTAATCACAATACGAGGATCGCCACCTTTTGGATCTTCTTGTGTATCCACACCCAAGTTGAAGTTAATTGCACTCATTACACCTTCGCCGGCTTTTTCTAAGATTAATTCTCTAATAGTTGGTGCATATTGTAACATCATTTCATATAAACGATATGCAATCGGGTCCGTAGGAGGCATTTCCATTACTTGGCCGCGAAGTGGAACTACTGTTAATGCTTGAACTACTTCTTCATCTAATTCTAATAGTTTACCAATTTTTTCTGCTTCTGGACGTGTCATTGTAGCTTGTCCTAATAACGCTGTTACAACCCAAGTCTCAGAGTTTTCACTTACTTTTGCAATTTCTTCCCAAGTTAACCCTTTTTTAATTTTTGCCGCTAAAATTTTTTGCGTAGCTTCTTGTCTATTCATATCTAATACTTGTTTTTTCATATCTCATAACTTCCCTTCATATACGTGATAATTATTATTTTGTTTCACTATTTAACGCTTTATATCCATCAACCACTACATCTAATTTACCTGTGTGAGGGTCAATAACTAAACCATGTACAGGAACATCTTTTGGGATAAGTGGATGATTTCTTACTAAATCAACATTAGCTTGCGTTGAGTCGCAAACATCATCGAATCCGAATAACCATTTTTCAAGGTCAATACCAGCATATTCAATCGCTGATAAAATTTCTGATGAAGCTACTCCGCGATCTAATATTTTTTGAAGTGTTCCTTTTGGATTCGTTTGGCTCGCGCCACATCTATGGTGTCCAATAAGGAAGATTTCATCTGCATTTAAATCGTATACTGACGCTACAACACTTTGCATAACACTATCGAAAGCAGAAGCAATTTTACCACCTGCATTTCTGATAACTTTTGCATCACCATCGTGTATATCTAAAGCTTTTGGAAGTAGCTCAATTAAACGAGCATCCATGCAAGAAACAACAACCATACGTTTTTTAGGCATTTTTGTCGCTTCACGATGAGCGTATTCCTTATTTTCTACAAAGTGTTCATTGAACGCTAGAATTTCTTGTAATAACATATTTGTAACCTCCTTTAAATTTAGATGTATTTTTTTGTTGTGTCCTCTGTGTTATAAGTAAATATAGCTGATAAATAATGTGATGTAAGAGGATAAACTAAGTATAGTGAATTGTATCGATAAGCAGAATAAGTTGGCGAAACACTTTCGGGCTTTCTACTTTCACGGTGAAAGGATTGGTTTATATCATTGATCAAACAGATTTTGAGATACTGAAATTATTAGGAGAAAACTCAAGAATACAATGGAAAGAACTTGGCCAAAAAATACATATGACGGGGCAAGCTGTAGGAAATCGAATTCGAAGATTAGAGGATCTAGGGATTATTGAACAGTATACAATTGCAATAAACCGAATTAAATTAGGGCAAGTAGTGACTGCATTTGTTACTTTGTTCGTAACAACAGCCAATCACCAAGAGTTTATGAATTTCTTTCAAGGAGAAGAAGGGGTTTCTGAAGTACACCGTATAAGTGGTGAGGGGTGTTATTTATTAAAAACACATTTTGCTTCCAATGAAGACTTAGATACCTTTCTAGGACGACTATTAAGATACGGGAATTATCGTGTTAACTTATCAATAGGAAAGTTGAAATAAGGTTTCTTTTCCTTGGAGGGGATGATAATATCAGTTGTTAAACTTTATTTGTATAGATGGAATGAAGTCTTTTAATTTTTATCTTAAATAGTCAGAGCCTTACTACAATTTATGCGTAGTAAGGCTTTTTAAAGTTTTCATATTCAACAATCAAGCTGAAGTGTTGAGGGTGGATATGAGATGATTTTTTAAAGAGAATCATAAATGATTTTGTCTTAAGAAAGATCCTGTAACTCAGTACAGGATCTTTAATCAAACGTTTTTAAAAGCTAAATTGTGGTTTCATATCACCTTTATAAGGTTCATGTTCAACGAATATAGTTATATCCTTACCAGCTTGGTCTTTACCAGTTCTTTTATACGTAAATTTATTCTTATTTAGTTCAGTAAGTTCAAGAGCAGCACCGTATTTGTTATTTCCAATTGAAACATGGGCTCTTATTTTATTTTCGTGTACAACATCGAAGTAGCCATAGTCACCGCGGCTTTGACCTGTTTCGCTATTGAAAAACTCATATTTATTAGATTTGTCATCAAATTTTGCTAGACTTATAAAATTCGAATTAAACTGTGTTACATCGTTACCAGCGTCGTCTAATACCTTTGTTCCGTGCCAAAGGGTACCGCCTAAAATTTTATCTCCATCAACGTTTTTAACAATATCTCCTGTAGTCGTGTTCAGCTGCTTGTCCGGATCAGTGAAAGAAAGTTCTTTTTCTTTATATGGAACATGTTCAACGAAAACTTCTACATCTTTACCGTTAGCGTCTTTCCCCATTCGTTTATAAGTAAATACATTTTTATTTAGTTTTGTCATGTCAACGACAGCTTGATACTTCATTGATTCTGAAATTAATATTCTCTTTTTCCCATCATTTGTGATAAAGAAAGTTCCTTTATCGCCACGACTTGCACCTGTTTTAGCATCAAAAAATTCATATCTGCCTGACTTCGCATCATATTTTGCAAGACCGATGAAGTTTGCATTCTCTTTTGTTAAGTCATTCTTATCTTTGTCATACACTCGTGTACCTTGCCAATTTGTCTCGCTAAGAATATTAGCCATTTTTTGCCCTTTAGTTAATTTATTTTCCTTTTTTGTTTCTTTAGCAACTTGTTCTTGCTTTTGTTTCCCATGATTTTCTTCAGCTTTAGTACCAGCACACCCTGTTAATGCTAATGTGAATCCGAGCAGTATGGATGATAGTGTTTTTGTTTTTTTGTTCATGTTTTATCGTCTCCTTATTTTATGATTTTAGGTAGTACGGTTAGCGATTATAGTAGCAGTGCGTCATATACGAACTTAGTTGCTACGTTTCTTATGTTAATCCCCGACTATAAACTGCCTCTAAATAAAACATTAAAAAAAGATAAACTAATTCCTAAAATTTTTTCATACTTATAAAAAGGTCTTTTACATGGGGGTGAATGTAAATTTCTTATTTTGAAACTGGCGTAATCACATTGGGGTATACACATTATGCTTACATTGCGATTTTAGATGTGATGTTATACTGTGTATAAGATTTTATGTGTGTATGTTGTGTCGGTTTTTGTCGGTAAGTCGATATATTTCGAAAATCGCTGATATATTTGGAGTTGCGCCGATATATTTCGAAAATCGCTGATATATTTGGAGTTGCGCTGATATATTTGAAAAATCGCTGATATATTTTGGAGGGGGATAAAAATGATTGTGAAAGAGCGGAAAATGCCCGTATATTTGCTGCAATTAGAAGCTTTACTTAGAAGATTGCCTGCTCATCATCCAAAAAGGAATGTGGTGGTTGAAAGTCTAGCGAAATTTATGGCCGGCTATAAAGGAGAGCAGGCGATTGAGTATCCACTTAGTTTTTTACCCGAAACAGAATACAGTATTTTACATGATATTAGGTTATTTGATCAAAAACATTATTTCCAAATTGATACTCTCATAGTTTCATCTTATTTTCTTCTTTTTCTTGAAATAAAAAATATTATTGGTACATTAATTTTTGATGCAAATTTCAATCAGCTTATTCGAATAGCAGATGGTACTACGGAAGAAGGATTCCCAGATCCGCTTTTACAACTGAAACGGCAAGAGATGCAACTGAGAAAATGGCTGAATCTACATGATTTACATAATATTCCGATTGAATCCCTCGTTGTAATTAGTTCCCCTCGTACAATTATTAAAACTTCAGATGAAATACTGTCTAGCAAAATTATCCACAGTGCAAATTTACCTAATAGAATAAAACAGATTAAAAATCAATATAAAGAAAAAGTGATTGATAATATAAATGGACTTATAGGCCAGATTATGAATGAGCACATTCCGCAACGTCAAAATGTTCTTGCGCAATATAAAATTAAAAAAGAGGAATTGCTAAAGGGTGTACAGTGTGAGGAATGTTTTACAATGGCAATGTTAAAAGAAAGACAGGGATGGCGTTGTTCAAATTGCAATAGTATGTCTAAACATGCTCATTTACGTGCTGTACAAGATTACACACTTCTGTTTAGTGTGATAACTACTAATAGCGAATTGAGGGAATTTCTTAATATGGAATCTAGTTCTGCGGTTAAAAGACTCCTCCAAACAATGAACATCACCTTCACTGGCAACAACAAAGGACGAATATATGATTTAACTTCTTTCCAATCGTAATTTTGCTATAATAAATAAGTACTTATACGAAGGGGAGTCTAAAGAGAAAATGAAGTCATTTAATATCGATCATGTTATAGCTAGTGTTTTGCAATGGATATTAAATATAGCCTTAATTATATTATCCATTGTGTTATCAATTTTCTTAGTGAATGAGACAATTACGTTCGTGCAGTATATTTTTTCGGCAAAAGAGTATACGTCTTATAAATTGGTTGAAAGTATCATCGTCTATTTCTTATACTTCGAGTTCATTGCATTAATTATTAAGTATTTTAAATCGAATTATCATTTCCCGCTACGCTATTTTATTTATATCGGAATTACGGCCTTAATTCGATTAATTATTGTGTCTCATGAGGAACCGATGGAGACGTTATTATACGCAGGAGCAATTCTTGTTTTAGTTATTGCTTTATACATATCAAATATGAGAGATTTGAGAAAAGAGTAGTAGTGCAGACATAAGTCAGCACTACTTTTTTACGTCTTGACCTTCAAGTTGCTTGAAAGTTTACAATGAAATTAGGGCGTTTGAAATCGAAAAAAATTGAGAAATTAAGTGAAGAGGTTTCTTTTACTTGGAGGTTATAGGAATGAATCAGGAATTGAAGTTACGTCCATTAGAACGAGAAGATTTAAAGTTCGTACACGAACTGAATAATAATGCACATATTATGTCGTATTGGTTTGAAGAGCCGTATGAGGCATTTGTAGAGCTGCAGGATTTATACGATAAACATATACATGATCAAAGTGAACGCCGATTTATCGTTGAGAAAGATAATGAGATGGTTGGATTGGTCGAGTTAGTGGAAATTGATTATATTCATCGTAGAACAGAATTCCAAATCATTATTGATCCGAATTATCAAGGTTATGGTTATGCAGTGGATGCGACGCGTTTAGCAATGGATTACGCTTTTTCCGTACTAAATATGCATAAGATTTATTTAGTTGTGGATAAGGAAAATGAAAAGGCAGTACATGTTTATAAAAAAGTTGGGTTTATGGTAGAAGGTGAGCTTATCGATGAGTTTTTCGTTGATGGTAACTATCATAATGCAATAAGAATGTGTATGTTTCAGAAGCAATATTTTGAAAGCAAGTAGTTGAAAGATTCGGAAGTAATGTTGACGCTTCGTAAAACCGTATGCTAAAATCCTTTTTAAGTATTAAGGAAGGTGCATAATATGCTTTATATAAAATTTGTAAAACTCATTAGAAAACTTTGCTCCGCACAAATGTATACGGTGAAGCGTTGTACGGAGCTTAATCAAGGGGTATAAATCCCTTATATTCATCGGCTGAATAACTTTTCTAAAAAAGTATAGTGTATCTATGCTTATTTCGTTATGGTTTTTCAGCTGGTGTATAAAATAGATTAAGGGGCCATAGACAATGCTTTGTCTATGGCCCTTTGTGTATATTATTCCGATGAGTCTTTACTGTAAATTGGAGTAGTATAGGAAAAACCACGAAGCAGAGGGCTAGTGTCGAATGACGCTATCTCTCTGCTTTTTTTAATTTCAGGAAAAGAGGAATAAAAATGAGTTTACTTAAAGTTGAAAGTTTATCACATAGTTTTATAGATAAAGTATTATACGAAAATGCTTCTTTTGATTTGCATAAAGGGGAGCATATGGGAATTGTTGGACAGAATGGTGCAGGAAAAAGCACATTAATGAAAATATTGGTGGGGGAAATTATTCCTGATAAGGGAGACATAAAGTGGCAACCTAATATTCAAATTGGACATCTTGATCAATACGCAGAAATTGATGAGGGTTATACCATTTCACAATATTTAAAGAGAGCCTTTTATGATTTGTATGCAATGGAAAAGAGAATGAACAAGTTATATGAAGAAAGTGCGATGACTGGAGATGAAAATCAACTATTGAAAGCGGCAGAAATTCAAGAACTGCTCGAGGCCCGTGATTTTTATTCAGTAGATAGTATTACGAATAAGGTGGCAGCCGGTTTAGGTATTGATGTGATTGGGATGGATCGTGTGATTGGTGAATTAAGCGGAGGGCAGCGTGCAAAGGTAATTTTAGCAAAGCTCTTATTAGAAGAGCCTAATATTTTATTGCTAGATGAACCGACGAATTTTCTCGATAAGGAGCATGTGGAGTGGCTTGCTAATTATTTAATTAATTTTGAAGGAGCGTTTATTGTCGTATCACATGATTTTGATTTTCTGGAAAAGGTAACTTCTTGCATATGTGATGTAGAGTTCGGAACAGTTAAGAAGTATTACGGCAAATACTCAGATTTTGTAAGACAAAAGGAGCATTTGCGAAAAGATTATATTCGCCAATATTATGCACAGCAAAAGAAAATTGAAAAAACGGAAGAGTATATTCGTAGAAATATTGCTGGGGTGAATTCAAAAATAGCGCAAGGTCGTAGAAAACAATTACAGCGTATGGAAAGAATTGCGCCACCAAGTTTTAATCATAAACCGTCTATTCATTTTCAGGAACTTCCCATTTCAGTTCAGACAGTTCTTGAAGTAAATAATCTTGAAGTTGGTTACGACTTCGCTCTCTTACCAAAGTTGAATTTTTCAGTAATGGGTGGACAAAAACTTGTTATTACAGGCTTCAATGGAGTGGGGAAATCTACTTTATTAAAAACAATCGTTGGAAATATTGCTAGTATTTCTGGAGAGTTTCACTTTTCAGAGCAAATAAAGATTGGATATTATGAGCAAGATTTAAATTGGAGCAATGATTCTTTAACACCGCTTCAAATTATTTCAGAACAGTTTCCTAAACTGAATATGAAGGAAATACGCCATCATTTAGCTGCGTGTGGAGTGAAGGATACGCACGTTTCGCAAGAAATTCGTACGTTAAGTGGTGGTGAACAATCGAAGGTGAAACTGTGCGGATTATTACTATCACCTTGTAACTTCTTAATTTTAGATGAGCCAACAAATCATTTAGATGCAGAAGCGAAGGAAGCTTTGCAAAAGGCACTAATTAAGTTTAAGGGCAGCATTATACTCGTATCTCACGAAGCAAGTTTTTATCTTGATTGGGCAGATAGCATCTTTCATATAGAGACAGGATTAGTTAAGGGGGTGTGAAACATATGAGTGAAAACAATTGGAAAACGAAAATTATATTATTTTTGACCGCTCAAACTATTTCGTTGTTCGGTTCCTCTCTCGTGCAATACGCGATTATATGGTATATCACCCTTACAACATCATCAGGAGTGATGTTGACTATTTCAACTGTTTGCGGTTTTCTGCCACAAATTGCGATATCTTTGTTTGCTGGTGTTTGGATTGATCGTTATGAACGTAAAAAGATGATTATGTTATCGGACGGGATTATAGCGATTGCGACGTTAGTTTTAGCGATTTTATTTTTAACAGGATATAAAAGTATTTGGTTACTTTTTATTGTGTTACTCATTCGTTCAGCTGGAACAGGGGTACAAACTCCAGCTGTGAATGCATTAATTCCGCAAATCGTTCCGAAAGAGTATCTTATGAAAGTAAATGGAATAAATAGCAGTATTACATCTTTAATTTTTTAATTGGTATAACAATGCCGTGCTTCAATACACCAGTTACTGTGTTATTGCAAGAGAAAGTAGAACCATCAATGCACGGACGGATGTTTAGCCTGGTACAAATTGCGAATTCATGCGCGCTTCCTTTAGGAATGATAATATTTGGTCCGTTGTCGGATATGTTTAGTGTAGAGATTTTGTTAATTTATGCTGGGATATTCGTGCTATTTTGCGCAATGTATATTGTATTAAGCAAGAGGTTTGAAGTGTAAATATTTATCCCGTTATTTGCGAGTCGGGCTGCCCGTAAACGCCCAATTGGTGAGAGCTGATTAAAGTTTCACTTTATAATTTAGAAGGTTTGCAAAGTGATTTAAGATGCTTCGCAAACCTTTTTGTTATTAGTTTAGTCAATAATTATTTATTGCTAAACAATAAATAATTATTGATTGTTAATGTCATTTTAGATAAAATGATGTTAACGATCCAAGGAGAATTACACGAGTAGAGGAGAATTTGAAATGAAAAACAAATACGTAGTAGTTATTTCTTTCATGATTTTAGCGATTATTTCTTTAACGATACATGCTTCAAACAGTAAAGTGGGAGCGAATGGATTCCTTGAAGAACCTTTCTTTTTCCTAGTACCGATAAGTTATGTATTGTTCCTTAGTGGTATTGGTGTATTATTATTTGGATTTATTACTTCAAAGCTGAAAAAGGGCAATAGATAGGGACAAAACACTCACTATGAAATAGAAACATACCATATGGAAGAAAAAGAATAAGTGAGATGAATCATGATGAATCATTATTTTTATAATGGTAGACAAGTAGGAGCTGCTATTACGCTGGCTGGGGCACAAGGGACAATTCATGCTGTGAATCAAGCTATTCAAATGCAGCAACAAGCATATTTTGCACAAATGATGCAAAGTCAGTATATGCCCTATTCACAACTTCCGATGCAAATTATACATTACGATGTACATCCAGCTGGTTTATTTTCCATTCCATATGGCGGGACATATTTCTTATGAAAAAAAGCGACTCAATAGAGTCGCTTTTTTATATTCCGCCTAACTTCATTCCAAGGAAGGCAAAGGCGATACCAATTATGTAAGTAGCATTTAAATATAAAAGAAAGATGTATAGTTTTTTACGATTGAGAAGCTGAACAGATTCTAATTTAAACGTAGAAAATGTAGTGAATGCGCCCATAAATCCAGTACCTAATAATAGTTGCCAGCCTGTAGTGAATCCGTTGCCAATTATATATCCAAGTAAAAATGCCCCTGTTATATTAATAAGGAATGTAGCAATTGGAAATTGTGTTTTATTTCTTTTCTTAAACCAATTGCTAATTGCAAATCGTGTAATCGCACCGAAAAATCCTCCTGTTGCGACTAATAAGGCTTCTATCATGAGTAATCACCTTCCGTAAGAGATTTCTTAATTAAGAAATCTCCAATTGTATAGCCAAGGCCAGACATAATGAGGCCACCAAGTATGCTACATGATACATATAAGAAGGCTATGCTCCACTCAGAATGATTGATCAATTGCACAGTTTCTACACTAAATGTTGAAAAAGTCGTAAAGGAACCGATGAATCCAGTTCCGATGCCTGTGATAATCTCTGAAGGTAAGATGTTTAGCCGAGCGATATAAGTAGTTAGCCACGCTAAGAAGAAGCAACCAATTAAGTTAATGAGTAATGTTGCTAATGGAAATGAATGATGCCAAAATGTGGTGATATTAAGGCCTAAATAATAACGAGAAAGAGCTCCTAATATACCGGCAATGCCGACGATAATATAAATCAATTTTCTCACCTCTTTAAATAGCTTGCTCAAAAAAATAGACTCCTACCAGTATGTATACTGGTAGGAGTCATTAGCTAAGCAGCGTTTATGGCGAACTCCATCGCCTATGATTATTACATATAGTGTACTAAATATACCGTTTAATTTCCAGTGAGGAGGTGGGTGTAACTTTTCTTTTTTTGATGTCTGAAGGTTTTTTAAGTAATTAAAATGGGATATATTACTTATCAACTAAATATAATGATATAAGGGTTTAATTGTGATAAAATGTTTCTTATGTGTGTCGTTTTGTTTCATTTGACTGAAAATAAAGAAAAATAAATTCGCGTGAAAAGGAGTCATTTATTTGAAGAAATTTTTAAAAATTGTATTTATATGTGTTTTAGTAGTAGCGGGCATTGTAGGAGGGTTTCTAGCGTATATGACACTTACTAAAGAACAGCCTGCTGATGTTATAAGCTTGAAGGTGGAGAATAATAAGGAGCGCGTATTAGCGACTGGAAATGAATTTAAAGTTACAACATTTAATATTGGATATGCTGGGTTAGATAAGGACCAAGATTTCTTTATGGATGGTGGAAAGGGATCTGGTTCAAGTAGTAAAGAGCAAACGGAAACTAATTTAAAGAATATGCTTTCGTTTTTACAAAATGAGAATAGTGATTTTGCGCTATTACAAGAAGTTGATATAAAGTCACTTCGTTCATTTGATGTAAATGGACATGAATTTTTGAAAAAAGGATTACCTGATTATGTTTCGTCATTTGGCAAGAACTACGATACGAAATGGGTTCCAGTGCCAATAACAAATCCAATGGGATATGCGGAGGCTGGATTAAGTACGTTTTCTAAATACACTGTTCAAGAAGCGAAGAGGTTCCAGCTGCCTGGAATGGAGCCTTGGCCAAAGCGTTTGTTTGATTTAGATCGAGCAATTGTGGAATATAAAATTCCTGTTAATAATGGAAAACATGTTAGACTCGTAAATTTACATTTGTCTGCTTATGATGAAGGCGGGAAAATTAGAAAACAGCAAGTAGAGTATTTAAAAGAATATATGAACAAGCATTATGAAAATGGTGATTACGTAATAATGGGTGGAGATTGGAATCAATTGGTTTCGAACGCTCAATTAAGTGATCCGAAGTTCGTGAAAGAGCGTCCTGAGTGGTTAGTAGAGTTACCGAAGGACTTTACAGACGGTGGCTTTAAGTGGGCTGTAGATCCGTCTGTTATGACTGTAAGAGATGATGTAAAGAAATATGTAGAAGGTGAAAATTTCGTCACTATTATTGATGGCTTTATCGTTTCACCGAATGTAGAGATTGTAAATGTACAAGGGAAAGATTTAAAGTTTGAAAATAGCGATCATAACCCAGTAAGTGCGGTATTTAAACTGAAGTAATTGATATGTATAAGTAGAAGGTGGGGCTTCATATGGAGTGGTTAAAGAGGACTTGTTTTTCTAACCTTGAGAAAGAATCACAGAAAAATCATTTATTACTGTTTATAACGATTTGTAGTTTCTTCCTTGGGATAATCGCGATTGGGTATTATGGATATATTTTTACAGAGAGAGCAATAGCATTTTGGATTTGTGGTATTTCTGTCGTTGCATTTGGAACGCTTTTTACTTTTATAAAAAGTATGGAATCAGTGTATAAATATATCATGACATTTATGTTGCTTACAATGTCTTACATTATGGTACAAGCTTTTAATGAAAGCCCGGCTGTATTTCAAATGGTCTATTTTACATTAGCTGTTTCACTTATTTACTTAAGTGAGCGCCTCATTTTAATTCTTGGCGGGATAGCTGTTGTGATCACATTTATCCTTTGTAGCTATTGGCCGGAGCAATTTTTTGCTTATACAGCCTCGTCTGAAGCTGCTAATTTCGCAAGTTTGTTAGCGATTGTAACAATCGCTATGTGGGGCGTCACGAAAATCGGTTCTAATCTGCTCCTTCGTTTAAGTGATGAGAAGCAAGAAGTAATGAGAAAAGCTCAGGAGTTAGAAGAGACGCAAAGACTTATTGAAGAAACAGTTGTGAAACTAGATAGTAATTTCAATCATTTAAGACAAAATATGAACACGTCGATGGAATCGATGAGTGAAATTAATTTTGCCTTTGAAGAGGTGGCAGTTGGTACGCAATCACAATCAGAGATGATGTATCGTTCGGTAGAAGTATTGAATGATATGGAGGGAAATATTGAAAAAATCATCTCTCAAGTAAGAACTGCATCGGCTCATGTGGATGAAAGCTAAAAGGTAGTGTACATACTCTAAGAAATTTTGAAACTAACATGAGAAGTTTAAATGATGTTGTTTCACAGTCTGGAATTATATTTAGAGATTTAATGATGCAATCGAAACAAATTAATGAAATTGTAGATGTAATAACGAATATTTCAAGTCAGACGAGTTTGCTAGCTTTAAATGCAAATATTGAAGCTGCGAGGGCAGGCGAGCATGGAAAAGGTTTTGCTATTGTAGCGAGTGAAGTGTTAAAGCTTGCTGAAGAATCAAATCGTTCTGCGGGAAGAATTCAAGGGATTTTGAAGGAGTTTAGTAATCAAGCAAGTAAGGTAGAAGTGCAAGTAGAGAAGTCAGAAAGAGTACAAGAAGAATGTAACGAGATGTTAGCAAGCGTTTTAACAAATGTAACTGATTTAGGGAAGTTTATTGATGCGATTAATGAAGTAATGCGAGAGGTTGTTGTTCAACAAGAAAGTTTCCAAGTTAAAACGACGAATATCGTAAAGGATGTTACGCATGCTTCTAACGTAATTCAGCAAACTTCTACAGCTACAGAAGAAGTGCTAGCGAGTGTGGAAGAAGAAAAACATCGAAATGATACGTCAGTGAAGACGTTACAAACTGTTAGCGAGCAAGTGAAGTTGTTAGAAGATATTTTAGAAAAGTAATATTGCTTAGAAAGAGCACGAGTGATGTGCTCTTTTTTCATTGAAACGAATACTTGATAGGAATTTAATTGCTTTTCTGCGCGTTTTCTGCCAAGCTTAAGGAGATAAAGTGAGACTAGTACATACTGATTATTAGCCCTCACCAATCAAGCTATCCGCAAATAGCGGAATAAAATACTTCAAAGAAAGAATTATATAGGTGACGCATATGATCGAAGTTAAGACTTCTGAACTTAGTGATGGAGAATTTAATAGAGGTGTATTTGCAACTCGTGATATTAAAAAGGGTGAGTTGATACACGCCGCACCAGTTATCTCTTATCCGAATGAACAGCATGAACATATTGAGAAAACGGTACTTGCTGACTACGCATTTGAGTATGGAATCAATCATACGGCAATCCTTTTAGGATATGGTATGTTATTTAATCATTCATATACACCGAATGCAACGTATGACATCGTTTTTGAGAATCATACATTTAACTTCTATGCTTATAAAGATATAAAAGCAGGAGAAGAAATTTTAATCAATTATAATGGTGAAGTTGATAACGATGAGCTGTTATGGTTTGATAAAGAAAAAGAAGAGAACGAAAAGTAATATAAAGAGTATAGAAAGAGCACATTCTGTGGGATGTGCTCTTTTTTATTGATGTAAATAAAGTAAAAAGTACAAAAAAATACCACTTTCTTTTTGTGTGGTATAGTAAGATACTGAGGGATAGTGTTTTGAAAAAGTCACATATTTTACAAATTGTTGTCTTTCTGATGACATGTCAAGTTTAGTAGTCCATTTGGGTTGCTTTATTATGCAATATATATTTTAATATGAGTGGCACCTCTTATAAATTAAGAGGTTTATAGGTGTCTCGAATTGATTTTGGGTACACTGTATCCACCACTTTAGGTTCTTTCATGTACGTGGGGATATTATGGGCCCGTATAACGGGATAAAATGAATATAGAAATAGAGGAATCGTAAAATGAATATGCAAGAGGTTTATAAATATTTAAGTACGGTATTGCCTGAAGGACATGTTAAACAAGATGAAATGTTAAAGAATCATACGCATATTAAAGTTGGCGGAAAAGCAGATGTTTTCGTTGCGCCTACAAATTATGATGAAATTCAAGAAGTTATTAAATATGCGAACGAATATAATATTCCAGTTACGTTTTTAGGAAATGGATCGAATGTCATTATTAAAGATGGTGGAATTCGCGGGATTACAGTAAGTTTAATTCATATTACAGGTGTTACTGTAACAGGTACAACGATTGTAGCACAGTGTGGTGCAGCAATTATTGACGTATCACGTATTGCCTTAGACCATAACTTAACGGGTCTTGAGTTTGCTTGTGGTATTCCAGGTTCAGTTGGCGGAGCATTATATATGAATGCTGGTGCATACGGCGGTGAAATTTCGTTTGTATTAACAGAAGCTGTCGTAATGACAGGTGATGGAGAGCTACGTACTTTGACGAAAGAAGCATTTGAATTTGGATATCGTAAGAGTGTATTTGCGAACAACCATTACATTATTCTTGAAGCGAGATTTGAACTTGAAGAAGGTGTACATGAAGAAATTAAAGCCAAAATGGATGATTTAACGTTTAAACGTGAGTCAAAACAGCCTCTAGAATACCCTTCATGTGGTAGCGTATTTAAGCGTCCACCAAATAACTTTGCTGGTAAGTTGATTCAAGACTCAGGACTACAAGGTAAGCGAATTGGTGGAGTAGAAGTTTCTTTAAAACACGCTGGATTTATGGTGAATGTTGATAACGGAACAGCACAAGATTACATCGATTTAATTCACTTCGTACAAAAGACAGTTGAAGAGAAATTTGGCGTGAAGTTGGAGCGAGAAGTAAGGATTATTGGAGAAGATAAAGAATAACGAAATACGTATGAAGATATGAATTATTTTAAAATAACGTTTGGGTATTGTTGACAATTTGTTTTCAATTCAATATAATGGCTAATAATTTAACAGATAACATACGTTGAAAGAGCCCAGTAGCAGTTTGTCACTGTTAACGAGAGAGCTAGGGGTTGCTGGAACCTAGCACAAACAAACTTGCGAATTACACTCTGGAGTATCTTAGGTAATGCTAAGCGGACTAGCAATCGATATTATTGCTAAGAGTGGTATGAGTAGCTATGCTATTTATGCAAACTGGGTGGTAACACGGTGAATAATCGTCCCTATGTCTATCGTAGACATAGGGGCTTTTTTGTTTTTAAAAAATAAAGGGGATGACAAAAGATGAATATTATTGATGAATTAGAATGGCGCGGCGCCGTTAATCAGCAGACTGACGAAGAAGGCTTACGTAAGCTAGTAGAAGAGAAAAAGATTTCACTATACTGCGGAGTTGATCCAACTGGTGATAGTATGCATATCGGACATTTGATTCCGTTTATGATGATGAAGAGATTCCAATTAGCTGGCCATCATCCTGTTATTTTAATTGGCGGGGCAACAGGAACAATTGGTGATCCGAGTGGACGACAATCAGAGCGTCAGCTTCAAACGTTAGAAGTGGTTCAACATAATGTAGATGCGTTAACAGCACAAATGAAAAAGCTATTTGATTTTGGCGGAAATAGCGAAGTGAAGATGGTAAATAACTATGATTGGACACATGAAATAAATATTATTGAGTTTTTACGTGATTACGGGAAAAACTTTAGTATCAATAGCATGTTAGCGAAGGATATTGTAGCAAGCCGCTTAGATACAGGTATTTCTTTCACAGAATTCACGTACCAAATTTTGCAAGCGATGGATTTCCACCATTTATACACGAAAGAGGATGTTCAGCTGCAAATTGGTGGTAGTGACCAATGGGGAAATATTACGAGTGGTTTAGATTTAATTCGTAAGTTAGAAGGTCATGAGTCGAAAGTATTCGGATTAACGATTCCGTTATTATTAAAATCGGACGGTACGAAGTTTGGTAAATCAGCGGGTGGTGCGGTTTGGCTTGATCCTGAAAAAACGCCACCGTTTGAATTTTACCAGTTCTGGGTAAATACAGATGAACGTGACGTAATTAAATACTTGAAATACTTTACGTTCTTAACGAAAGAGCATATTGATGAATTAGCAACGAAGGTAGAAGCGGAACCTCATAAACGTGAAGCGCAAAAAGTGTTAGCGGAAGAAATGACGAAATTTGTTCATGGAGAAGAGGCGTTCCTGCAAGCTGAGAAAATTACAGCAGCGTTATTTAGCGGAGATATTAAATTGTTAACAGCTGATGAAATTGAACAAGGCTTTAAAGAAATGCCAACATTCCAGTCTTCAAAAGAGACGAAAAACATCGTAGAGTGGCTAGTCGATTTAGGGATTGAACCATCTAGACGACAAGCACGCGAGGACATTAATAATGGTGCGATTTCTATGAATGGTGAGAAAGTAACAGATGTGGGTACAGATGTTACTGTAGAAAATTCATTTGATGGAAGATTTATTATTATTCGTAAAGGGAAGAAGAACTACAGTCTTGTGAAATTAGGATAATAAGTAAGGCTGGAAAATATATCGGCGATTTTCGAAATATATCAGCGCAAATCCGAATATATCAGCGGTTTTCCCAATATATCGATTTACCGACAAAAAGCGACAATAAGAGCTGTTCCGAACGGGACAGCTTTTATTGTAAAAAGTCAGTATATTTAGAAAAATTTAAAGGGTATATAATTTTTTTGACGAATAAATAAGTTAGAGAAAATTACGGATAAAAAATAGCCCGAACCATGCAGGGCATGATTCGGACTTATATTCAGATTAGTAAGCTAAGCTGAATAGACCTTTAATGTGTGATAAGTAACGAACGTTACTTGCTTCTTTCATTAATGATGCTGGTAAGCCTTTAAGTGGAGTATTGCTTGCTCCAATTGTAGCAACCGCATCTTTACGTCCTAGACTAGCAAGTGTTCCAGAGTTTACAGGTGCGAACTCTTCCAATGCTTTGCCTTCTAGTGCTGCGTATAAGTTGTATCCAATTAACTCACCCATTTGCCAAGCGATTTGTGCAGTTGGTGGGTATGGACGTCCGTCTGGAGCGAAGACAACAGCGCTGTCTCCAGCAACGAATACGTCTTTGTGAGAAGTAGATTGTAGGTATGCATCAACTGTTGCACGTCCACGGTTAACTTCAAGACCTGATTCACCGATTAATGGGTTACCTTGTACGCCGCCTGTCCAAACGAATGTGTTAGCAACAAGTTTTTGACCATCTTTTAAGTCGATTTCATTGCCAGCAACGTTTGTTACAGGAAGACCAGTTAAGAATGTAACACCGCGTGCTTCTAGGCTAGTAGTTGCACGTTCGATTAAGTGGTCTGGTAATACTGGAAGGATTTTTGGACCTGCTTCAACAAGAAGAAGTTTCACTTCTTTTGGATTTACGCCGTGGCTTTTTGCAAGTTTAGGCATAATGTCAGCAAGCTCACCAACTAGCTCAACGCCAGTTAATCCGCCACCACCGATTACGATTGTAGCATCAGCTTCGTTTTTCGTTTTCGCGTATTCACGAATACGGTCTTCAACGTGTTTGTAGATTTTGTTTGCATCAGCAGCCGATTTTAATACCATGCTGTTTTCTTCTAGTCCTGGAATACCGAAGTAAGCAGTTTTACTTCCTAAAGCAACTACAAGTGCATCGTAAGATAAAGTAGTGCCACCAGCTAGTTTGATTTCTTTGCTATCAACTGAGAATGACTCAACTGTTGCGATTTTAAGATCGATGTCTTTCCCTTTGAAAAGCTTTGTAAGTGGCATTGCAACTGCTTGCTCAGACACGTTACCAGCTGCAAGGCGGTGTAGTTCAGTGATGATTTGGTGTGTTGGGTATTGGTTAATCACTGTAACTTGTGCTTCTGATTTGCTGTAATATTTACGTACGTTTAAAGCGGCAAGAAGACCGCCATAACCAGCGCCTAAGATGACAATTTGTTTTGACATAGTATGATATCCCCCGTCTTTACTAATTGTTGTTATAAGTTAAATTATTTATTGTTACGTTCTGCACTAATTTGAAGATATGCGTTCACAAAGCGGAACATTTTTTGTGCTTGTGGATCTTTTAGTAATTTTAACAGACCGAATAGGCCGATAACTTCGTTGCTTTCTTCAGCACGATCTTTCGCTTCGATTGCAGTTGCAGCCATGCTTTTCACTGTATCTTTTACAGGTTCTACAAGCTCTGTAATTGCACCAACAGTGTCGCTTTTTAATACTTCATCAGTAGCAACAGTTTGAGCGAAGTCATAAGACTTAGTTAAAATGTTAACAAGCTCAGTTAATTTTGGAAGCTGTTCTACTAGTGTTGTTAATGATTCTTGTACCTCAGGTTTTAACAACTGATCAAGTACATCAAGTTGTCCTTGGCTAGCAGAAATTTGTACAGTTTCTTGTTCTGGCTTTGTTTGAGTCATAGTTTCTGGCATCTCCAATTCTCCTTTACGATAGCAATACTCTTATTTTTTATAAGTAAGATAGTAAACGTTTACGAAACTTTATACAAAGTTTCACAAAACACAATAAAATGCCTTTAAATTTATGACAGCAAGTAAGCTGCAAACATAAATCTAAAACCATAACGTCTTACTTATTATTTATGAACTGTCCGATACATGGCTTGTCCGCATAATGGAAAAGCTCCGTTACCGGAAAGTGTATATAATATATATCCTATATTATATACTATATACACCTATGTTAACATAAAAATGATTCCTAATTATTTGATATTGAGTGTATAACGTAGTGCTGACAAGGTATGAAAGCGTATAAAATATTTTGTTCCAGTTAGAAATGTATATACATATAAAGAAAAAAAGGAAAAAATGAACAAATTCATGTTCGTTTTTTCCTTTTTCCTATTATTCACCTTCTACAATTAGCATCGATGTGTTACCGCTTTTTTCAAGATGGCATTCGCCCCAAGTACAAAGAGAATCAAGAATGGACTCTAAAGACCAACCGTATTCTGTAAGTGAATATTCTACTTTTGGTGGTACTTGATTGTATACCTTTCTTTGAATGACCCCATCGTCTTCTAATTCACGTAATTGCTGAGTTAACATTTTTTGTGTAATCCCAGGCATTAAACGTTTTAGTTCACTCGTTCTTTTTGTGCCTTTCGTTAGATGACAAAGGATAACAACCTTCCATCTTCCACCGATAACCTCTAAAGTCGCTTCAACGGGAATACTATATTTCTTCATATAAAAATCTCCTTTGATGAATGTAGATTTAAGTTCTCCAACAAAAGAAGCTAAATAATTAAATGTTACTAAAAAGTGCCTATAGCACTTTAAAGTACGTACTTTTTATCATGTTGAATATGTTCCATAATAGCATACGTAAGAGGGAAATGAGTAGTACGGTACTAAAAAGTGCCTATGTTACTTTTAGGTACCTATCGTACTTTTAAGTGCGTTCTTCAAAAAAAGAGTAAAGCCATTCATAATAGCGTATATCAACAGTAAAGTTATTTTTGTAGAAGATAAAAAGGCCTTTTTATCATACTATTATGATTGGAATTCTCGCATTAAGGAGGAGTTCAATTGAATTCATATACAGTATCTTCTTCGGTTATGCAGACGAATCGGAGAAGTATGTTTGCTTTATTAGCACTAGCAATTAGTGCGTTTGGAATTGGTACAACTGAATTTATTAGTGTCGGCTTATTACCATCTATCTCAGAGGATTTACATGTTTCTGTTACAACAGCGGGGTTAACTGTTTCTTTATATGCATTAGGAGTAGCGTTTGGTGCTCCAGTATTAACGTCATTAACAGCTAGTATGTCGCGAAAGACGTTATTAATGTGGATTATGATTATTTTCATTATTGGTAATGGAATTGCGGCGGTAGCAACAATTTTTACTGTGTTACTTATTGCGAGGGTTGTATCTGCATTTGCGCATGGTGTTTTTATGTCAATTGGATCTACAATTGCGGCTGCGCTTGTACCTGAGAATAAACGTGCAAGTGCAATAGCATTTATGTTTACTGGTTTAACTGTTGCGACTATTACAGGTGTACCAATTGGAACATTTATCGGTCAACAATTTGGCTGGAGGGCCTCGTTTATTGTTATTGTGGCCATTGGAATCGTTGCTTTAATCGCCAATAGTATGCTAATTCCTTCTAATTTAAAAAAAGGTACGTCTGTATCATTTCGCGATCAATTTAAGCTGATTACGGATGGAAGACTGTTACTTGTATTTATTATTACTGCATTAGGATACGGGGGAACGTTCGTAACATTTACGTATTTATCTCCGTTATTACAAGAAGTAACAGGATTTAAAGCAAGTACCGTTACAATTATTTTGTTAGTATACGGAATTGCAATTGCGATTGGGAATATGGTCGGGGGAAAATTATCAAATCATAATCCGATTCGAGCGTTATTTTACATGTTCTTTATTCAAGCGATTGTATTATTTGTTTTAACATTTACAGCGCCATTTAAAGTCGCTGGATTCATCACAATTATTTTCATGGGACTATTCGCATTTATGAATGTTCCAGGGCTACAAGTGTATGTTGTTATATTAGCTGAGAGGTTTGTACCTAGCGCTGTTGATGTAGCATCGGCGATTAACATTGCAGCATTTAACGCAGGAATTGCTCTTGGTGCTTACTTGGGCGGTATTGTAACGAACTCGTTAGGATTAATTCATACGGCTTGGGTAGGTGGAATTATGGTAGTAGGTGCTGTTGTTTTAACTGCGTGGAGTATGACATTAGAAAAAAGAGATCAAGTAAAATAAAAGGAGAGAAAATAAAATGAAAAACTTACAAAGTAAAACAGTATTAAATAATGGTGTAGAAATGCCTTGGTTCGGTTTAGGTGTATTTAAAGTAGAGGATGGACCAGAACTTGTAGAAGCAGTGAAATCGGCGATTAAAGCGGGATACCGCAGCATTGATACAGCTGCAATTTACGGAAATGAAAAAGCTGTAGGTGAAGGAATCCGTGCAGGTATTGAAGCGACTGGTATTTCAAGAGAAGAATTATTTATCACTTCGAAAGTATGGAACGCAGATCAAGGATACGAAGAAACAATTGCTGCATACGAAGAGAGCTTAAAGAAATTAGAGCTAGATTATTTAGACCTATATCTTGTTCACTGGCCTGTAGAAGGAAAATATAAAGATACGTGGAGAGCGCTAGAAACACTTTATAAAGAAGATCGCGTACGTGCAATTGGTGTGAGTAACTTCCAAATCCGTCACTTACAAGATGTAATGAAAGATGCAGAAATTAAACCAATGATTAACCAAGTAGAATACCACCCTCGTTTAACACAAAAAGAATTACAAGCTTTCTGTAAAGAACAAGGTATTCAAATGGAAGCATGGTCACCACTTATGCAAGGTCAATTATTAGATAATGAAACATTACAAGAAATTGCTGAGAAACACGGTAAAACAACAGCGCAAGTTATTTTACGTTGGGATCTTCAAAATGGAGTAATCACTATTCCGAAATCAACGAAAGAACACCGCATTATTGCAAATGCCGATATATTTAATTTCGAATTAACGAAAGAAGATATGGAAAAAATCGATGCGTTAAATCAAAATCACCGCGTTGGTCCGGATCCTGATAACTTCGATTTCTAAGATTAAAGTAAGAAAGAAGAGTGCGTAAAAGCACTCTTTTTTTGTGCATAAAAATAGTTTCTAAATAAATACTACTTAGTATTAAGTTTGTGATAAGGGGCTGTAAACATGAATATAAAGCAATCGTTCAAGATTTTAGCTATGTTTTTAAGTGTTTTATTTGTGTTATTCCCGCTTCAAAAAGCATTTGCAGAAGTTATGGACCATACAAAGTATGAAATGAATTGGAGTTATAGTAAGTCAAAGAAGAAACCAATTCGAACAGAGCTTATTAAAACCGCAGATGGCAAAATTGCTTTTTGCTTAAATGTAGATTTGAAATCTCCAAGCGGTCAAGATTTACCGGAAATGGGGAAAGTGGATATTAACGTATACCGTGTACTATTGAATGGATATCCACAAAAGAGTCCACAAGAATTAGGTGTTTCTGATTGGAGAGAAGCACATTACGCAACGCAGCTTGCAGTGTGGAATGCGTTAAAACAAATCGATATTAATGATTTGGATTTCCGCAATAAAAATGTAGAGAAAGTAACGAAAGACATCGTTGCAAAAGCAAGCGCTAGTGAAGAGTTACAAGAAATTACGATGAGTGTAACTCCTACAGAAGAACAAGAAGCAGTATTAAAAAATGATTTTTTTGAAACAGGTTTATATACAGTAGAAACAAATGCAAAAAGCGGAACGTATAAAGTGCAAGCAACAGGTGCACCAGCGGGCGTGAAATTTGCAAATGAAAAAGGCGAAACAAAAACAGAATTTAATGTAGGAGAAAAGTTCCGCATTTTAATTCCGAAACAAACACCAGCTGGTGGATTTAGCTTTAAAGTATCAGGAAATTTAACGAAATTACAAGGGATTGCGCATAAAGGTACACCGACTATTCAAAATGCAGTAGTATTACTTGAGCGTAGTGAAGAAAAAACAAGTCCAGAGTTAGCGGTAAGTTGGAAAAAGGCTGAGGCTCCAAATAAACCAAATAAGCCATATACTCCAAATGAACCGCATAAACCGAATCAAAAGAGATAATAAAAAAGCATTGGCGTATGCCAATGCTTTTTGTATGTGAGGATAAAAGTTATATTGAAAAAAATAAAATGGATAGAAATAGTGTTTTTAAAGGTTAAATTATATTTAAAAATAATATAAATATAATAAAATCCTGACGTTACGATTAATAGATTAAATTCACAAAATTGTAATATTATTCTTGGGGGGAGGCTATTAAATGAAGGTAAAAGCGTGTAAAATTCAGTTGGAAAAACTACCTATAGATGGTCATATATGAAGAAAATGTAAGTTTTTATTGCTATTTTTATTTTTAGATGTATAGATGACAATACTGACAAATATCTTTTACTATTCTCTTTTTTATGTAGCAAGAGAACTCATCACAAATAGAGAGAAGTGAGGAGGGCATATTACATAAAAATTTTACAATGTAAGAAAGCGAATGCATGGAGAGAAATGCGGTAGTAATAGATACAGGTGCGCGAGGTGTTAGTCCATTCATCAAATGTTTTTATAGAAATAATAGGATTACTTATTGGGTGAATATATAGGATAGTTTATCTAAATAAAGGAACAGGGGACACAGATTATGTCGAAGAAAAAGACAAGTAGGGTATTAGTAGCTAGTGTTTGTTTAGCTACGTTATTGACGCCATATGGACTTGAATTACCTAAGGTGTATGCAGAGATGACGATTGAAGATAAGGAGAAACAGCAAGAAGAGCGAGTGTATCAATTGCTGCCAAAAGGTGATGTAGAAGGGATGCGTGAGTTGCATCAGCGTCGAATGAGTTTTTCTCCTTATGAACCAACTGGCATTTATGTAAAGCCAGGTGAAGAAGTAGTTATTCAAGTAGAAGGGACTCAACAGATTAAAGCTTATATTGGTACATATTCTTATGAAAAAGAAGAACCTAAACAATTCAACTTAAATTCTGGTGAGAATAAAATTTCTTCTCCAAATGGGGGGCTATTATACTTTTATAATTATCACAACACAGGAGAAGTAGTGGCTAAAGTGAAAAAAGGTGGTACATCAAATCCTTTATTTATTTTAGGAAAGCATACGACAAAAGATTGGAAGCGTATGTTGGCAGAGAATCCTGATCCATATGCAATAGAAATGAAGGGAGAAAATAGTTTATTAACTATGCATCCTGAAACTGTGGCGGAACATTTGAAGCAAGAAGATCCAGCTGAGTTATTAAAGAAGCACGATGAAATAATTAATATAGAACATAAGATATCAGGTTTATCAAAAGATGGTGCGGGTGTTGCGAATCAAGGTAAACATTCCATTCATTTTGTTGAAGACTGGTATACAGACGATTATATGTATGCGACTTATTATCGAACAGCTTATAGTAAAGGCAATTTAGAGTCAGTACTAAATCTAGAAGAGTTAACTAATGATGGATGGGGGCCTTGGCATGAAGTTGGACATCAACATCAACAAGACACTTGGTTATGGGATGGACTTGGAGAAGTAACCGTTAATATTTATTCTTTGGCAGTTCAAACTACATTCGGGCATAAAACAAGGTTAGAGCAAGAGGGGCGCTATGAAGCTGCATTTGCTTATTTAGGTAAACCGGATGCACAAGAAAAGATGGATGTATTTGAGAAATTAGTTATGTTTTGGCAGTTACATTTAGCTTATGGGGATCAATTCTATCCGAATTTACATCAAATGTATCGTTTGTTACATGACACAGAACTGCCTAAATCTGATGAAGAGAAAAAGCAGATGTTTATTTATATGACGTCAAAAGTGGCAGGACAAAATTTAATTCCTTTCTTTGATAAATGGGGATTATTTGCAAATGATGCTACGAGAGAAAAGATTGAAAAATTAAATTTACCAAAATTAGAAAAAGAAATATGGTTATCTACAGATAGCAATCCAATTCGTGAAAAACAAACTGAGTTATATGAAGTTCCATATGGCGAGCCAAATAATGAAAAAATACAAAATGTAGTAATCGGTACTACACATGATGAGAAAAAAGCAAAGGAACTTGTACAGAATTTAGGAGAAGGTGTAAAGACAACAGGTGTGATTATGCAAGATAAGCCTGAAGTTGGAGAAAAAACTGTAAAAGTAGAAATTGTAGATAGAAAAGGGAATAAGAATTTTATTCCAGTTGTAGTGAATGTTGGATATGGGGATAGCCTACTTGTATATGGATTGAACTATACTAGGGAGGGAGATTTGAAGTCAACCGTAACTCTACATCATGGTACAAAAAAATTTAGTGCAACAGATACAAAAAATTTAATTCATGATTACTTTAAAGATGAAAAGTATTTTGAGTTCACACTGTACGATAAAGAAGGAAGAGAGAAGAAAAATGTAGCGGTAAAAGGCTTGGAAAATACAGAAGTTCTTGCCAAGGAATTAAATGGGTTAGCATTTGAATATGGAGATGTGGTGAAAGTATACCATGCAGAGTCTTCACGTTTACATTGGTATCAAAAAGGTTTATATGTGGGAGAAGGAAAAAATAAAGAAATAAAAGAATTATTCTTCAAAATTACTGAAAATGGATTTGAGAGATTAAAATCATTGCAAGAAGTAACAGCAAAGCCACAAACAGTAGTAGTCGGAACAGAAGCAGAAAAGCTAGAAGCGAAAAACTTTGTTGAAGTGAAAGACGGAGAAGTAATTGGCTTTGTAGAAAAGCCAACTACAACGAAAATCGGAAAACAAACAGCCAAAGTAGAAACGAAAGATCGTTTTGGAAATAAGCAAGTAACAGAAGTACCATTAGAAGTGGTTTATGGAGATAGCATTGCATATGCAGGATATGGAAATGATATTGCTTCAATTGTAACTTTAAAGCACGAAGAGAAGAGATTCCATGCAACTGATATGGATAGCGAAATTCATGAGTATTTTAATAAAGAGCTATACATGGGGATTACGTTATACGATGGAGAAGGAAAAGAGAAAAAACATGTAACAGCAGAGGGACAAGAAACATCAGAGAGCTTTGCGAAGCAAGTGAATGGTATGCAGTTCGAGTATGGAGATGTAGTGAAAGTATTCCACGCAGAACCGATTCGTTTGAAATGGTATCAAAATAATACACTTACTGGTCAAGGTGAGAAAAAAGGGGCAAAAGAACTATTCTTCAAAGTAACAGAAAAAGGCTTTGAGAGAATGGATATGTTGCAAGAAGTAAAAGCAGTGCCACAAAAAGTAGTAATTGGAACTGATAGCGAACAGTTAGACGCGAAAAATTTTGTTGAAGTAAAAGATGGAGAGGTAGTTGGATTTGTAGAGAAACCAACTACATCAAAAATCGGTGAACAAAAAGTAAAAGTAGAAACGAAAGATATGTTTGGAAATAAGCAAGTGACAGAAGTTCCTCTAACAGTAACGTATGGAGATAGTCTTGTATACCAAGGGCTGGGTGATGATATTCGTTCTATTGTAACGTTCAATCATGAAGATAAGAAGCTACATGTAACGCATACAAATGAACAAATTCATAGTTACTTTAAAAATGAATTATATATGGGAATTACCCTATATGATCAAAATGGAACGGAGAAAAAACATGTAACAGCAGAAGGACAAGAAACTTCAAAGAATTTTGCTGAGCAAGTAAACGGAACTTCCTTCCAATATGGAGATGTAGTGAAAGTGTATCATGCGGAATCAGATCGTTTGAATTGGTATAAAAATAGTGAGTTAGTTGGAAAAGGAGATAAGAAAAAGTTTAAAGAAATTTCCTTTAAGATTACTCCAAATGGTTTAGAGCAAGTGCAATAATAAAAAAAGCTCGTAAAACATTATGTTTTACGAGCTTTTTCTATTATTCAGCTTCAGAAACAACTGTGAAGCGTTCGTTTACATGTTTTGGATTTTCGATTTCATCAAGTGCTGCAACTGCGAAGTCTTCGTAACTTACGTAGCTATCACCTTTTGCGTTAACAAGAAGGTTGTCTTTGCCAGCTTTGTAAGAACCAGTGCGTTTTCCTAATGCGAATAGTGCAGAAGGGCTGATGAATGTCCAAGTGATATCATTTGTTTGCTTTAAGATTTCTAAGTTTTTACCTTGGTTTTGAGCTGTTGCAAGGTATTCGCTCGGGAAACCTGGTGTATCAAATACACGTGTTGTTTTTTCTTCGTCTACAAATAAGCTTCCAGCGCCGCCAACTACAAGTAATTTTGTGTTAGGGGCACCTTTCATAGCTTCAATTAGTACGTTTCCTGCATCTACGTGAAGGTGTTCTTCGCCTGCTGGAGCACCGAATGCATTTACAACGACATCGAATGCTTGCAAGTCGTTAGATGTAAGAGAGAATACATCTTTCTCTAAAACTTTTACGTTTTCTTCTGTAATTTTTGCAGCGTTTCTTACGATTGCAGTTACTTCATGTCCGCGATCTAATGCTTCTTTTAAAATACGACTTCCTGCTTTACCAGTTGCTCCGATGATTCCGATTTTCATAATAAATCCCTCCAAAGTGTTTTGTTAAAGTGTATATCTGAAAGTAAATGAATTTGTTGTAATAAAGTTTGTTACAACCTGATGTAATCATTATAGTTACAGGTAGACACTTTTGTCAATGGGGTAGTTTGTAGATTTATTTTTTGTCTTAGTATACACAATTAGAGGGAGGGTAGTCATAAAGGTATTATTACTGCGATCCTGTCTAATATTTGGAAATTGCAAATTGTCGAAAAATGTTGATTTTTGAATGTTTTTTAAATATAATTCGTTTTATGGAGAAAAGGAGGGGGTAATTGTATGAATATTTTGGAACAATTCGTTTCGTCAACGAATACAATTCTTTGGTCATATATTCTTATTGCAATGTTAATTGGTTTAGGTCTTTATTTTTCTATTAAATTGAAATTCGTACAAATTACTCATTTAGGGGAAATGGTTCGTTTAATGAGTGATGGGTTAACTGGAAAGACGCGTAAAAAAGGCAGTGTATCTTCTTTCCAAGCATTTTGTATGAGTTCTGCAGCTCGTATTGGTATCGGTAACTTAGCTGGTGTAGCGTTAGCTATTTCTATGGGAGGACCTGGAGCGGTATTTTGGATGTGGGTTATTGCGATTGTCGGAGCGTCTTCAAGTTTCGTCGAAAGTACGCTTGCACAAATTTATAAAATAAAAGATGGCAGTGGCTTCCGTGGTGGTCCTGCTTATTATATGGAAAAAGGTTTAAATAAACGTTGGATGGGAATTTGGTTCTCTATTCTGATTACAATTAGTTACGGTTTAATTTTCAACTCAGTACAAGCAAATACAGTTACATTAGCGTTTAAAAATGCATTTGGTATTGAGCGTTACGTTGTTGGGATTGTATTAGCAGTATTAGTTGCGGTTATTATTTTTGGTGGTGTAAAAAGTATCGCGCGTATGTCGGAAATGATTGTTCCACCAATGGCAATTCTTTATATTGCAGTAGCGATTTTTGTTGTTATTAAAAACTTCTATTTACTACCAGATGTGTTTACAGAAATCTTTAAAGGTGCATTCGGTTTAGATTCAGCTGTAGGCGGTGGTATCGGTGCTGCGATGAAATATGGTATTCAGCGCGGATTATTTGCGAATGAAGCAGGTATGGGTAGTGCACCAAACGCGGCAGCGACGGCTGATGTAACGCATCCAGCTAAACAAGGTTTTATTCAAACAATTGGTGTTTTAGTAGATACATTCTTAGTATGTACATCAACAGCATTTATCGTACTATGTTCTGGTGCATATAAAGCAACGAACTTAGAAGGTATTGAATTAACACAAAATGCATTAAGCTCACAAATTGGCCCATGGGCGAGCAGTTTCTTAGCGATTATTATTTTCTTATTCGCTTTCAGTTCACTTCTAGGAAACTACTACTATGGTGAAACAAATATTGAATTTATTAAGCAAAGCAAAACGTGGTTAACAATTTACCGTATTGCGGTAGTTGGAATGGTATTATTCGGTTCTGTTGCGACGCTTCAAGTTGTATGGAATATGGCAGACTTATTTATGGGTCTAATGGTAATAACGAACTTAATTGCGATTACACTTCTTGGTCGATTTGCGTACGCAGCATTAGCAGACTATGTAAGGCAAAAGAAACAAGGGAAAGATCCAGTCTTCAGTGCAGATTCTATTCCTGGTTTAACGAATACAGAGTGCTGGGATAAGCCAGTGGACAGATAAAGAAAAAGCAGTGTAATTGAAAAGGCGAGCATCGAGGTAAATTTGATGCTCGCCTTTTTTGTTGTAGTAAATGATGAAAAGGGTGAGGGGTAATTATTAATATAACTTTTTGTTTGTTCCTCTCGTTATTTGTGGGGAACGTACTGTTTTAAAAGTATGGCTGGTCGAAGAGGATAAGAGATTGAGTATTGGATAAATGCATGTAATAGCTATATTTTTATGAAAAAAACACGTATGTTAAGATAGTTAACGCAATCATGTCATAAAACCTAACATAAAGTTCTTGATTACTAAAAGTTTTTAGAATATAATTTTCTTATTGTTAGGAAGAGGGGGCAATGCAAATATGGATTTTTTAGCTAGGGTAATTGGGGATGTAAATAATATCCTTTGGTCATATGTCATTATTGCGATGTTAATTGGGTTAGGGCTCTATTTTTCATTTCGTGTGAAATTTGTCCAAGTTCGTTACTTCGGTGAAATGATTCGATTACTTGGGGATGGAGCAAGCTCGAAAACGAGGAAAGCGCAAAAAGAGAAGAGTGGCGTATCATCATTCCAAGCATTTTGTATGAGTACAGCTTCTCGTGTAGGTACTGGTAACTTAGCTGGTGTAGCTATCGCAATTTCAGCGGGTGGTCCAGGAGCAGTATTTTGGATGTGGTTAATCGCGGTAATTGGGGGTGCTTCTGCATTTGTAGAGAGCACATTAGCGCAAATTTATAAAGTGAAAGATGGGAATGCATTCCGTGGGGGCCCAGCGTATTATATGGAAAAGGGTTTAAATAAACGCTGGTTAGGTGTTGTGTTCTCTGTTCTAATAACAGTAAGTTTCGGATTGATTTTTAATGCTGTACAGTCTAATACTGTAGCGGCAGCTTTTGATGGGGCATTCAAAACAGATAGTAGATTAGTCGGTCTTGTTATGGCTGGTTTACTTGCAGTTATTATTTTCGGTGGAGTAAAACGAATTGCACGCGCGGTTGAAATGATTGTTCCAGTAATGGCAATTATTTATGTAGCAGTGGCATTATTCGTTGTCGTAACAAACATTACGTCAATTCCATATGTATTTAAAGAAATTTTCTTACATGCTTTCGGAATTAAAGAAGTAGTAGGCGGAGGATTAGGAGCTGCGATTTTATTAGGGGTAAAACGTGGGTTATTCTCAAATGAAGCAGGTATGGGTAGTGCGCCGAACGCAGCAGCGACTGCAAACGTAACGCATCCAGTTAAACAAGGTTTTATTCAAACTTTAGGGGTATTTACAGATACATTATTAATTTGTAGTTGTACAGCATTTATTATTCTTTTATCAGATGTGCATAATGCAGCTGATTTAAATGGAATTCAATTAACGCAGCAGGCGTTAAGTCAACATATCGGTCCATGGGCTTCTATATTTGTAGCAGTTGCAATCTTCTTGTTTGCATTTAGTTCATTAGTAGGTAACTACTACTATGGTGAAACAAATATTGAATTCTTAAATGGAAGTAAAGTGCTATTAACAGCGTACCGCATTGCTGTACTTGGTATGGTTATGTTAGGATCTGTAGCGACAATTCAAATCGTTTGGGATGTAGCAGATTTATTCATGGGTATTATGGCTGTTATTAACTTAGTGGCGATTGTATTCCTCTCTAAGTATGCTTTTGCGGCATTATCAGATTACGTAAAGCAAAAGAAACAAGGGAAAGATCCGGTATTCTATGCGGATTCTATTCCAGGTTTGAAAAATACAGAGTGCTGGGATAAGTCAGCAGTAGCTGATAAAGAAAAAGCAGTATAATGAGGTGAGCATCAAGTGAAACTTGATGCTCATTTTTTGTTTTATCCAGTTGTTTATAGATGGTAAAAGACGAACATTTATGAGCATTTCATAATTAAATGTAATTTTTTAAAGAAAAGTGCGGATATGAGTTGTGATTTATGTTAGAATGGAAAATGCCTTTGAAACAAAGAGTTTTTATGACATTTCCTATCCAATCGAAGGTTACGGAGGAGAAATGGAAAGTTCGGATTATTTCTTGTTTTGAATGGTCAGACGTTCAACGTTAATGAAGAGTTAAATGGAGGATTTTATTAATGAAGTTTGTTATGTTCCTTGTAGGATTACTCGTTGTGTTTGTACTCGGTTTTCTTATAAGTGCCGATCGAAAGAAGATTAAGTATAAACCAATCGCAATTATGCTTATTATTCAGCTAGCATTATCTTATTTCTTATTAAATACGCAAGTTGGTTATATTTTAGTAAAAGGAATTTCAGATGGATTTGGCGCACTTCTTGGATATGCGGAAGCTGGAATCGTTTTCGTATTTGGTGGTCTTGTTAATAAAGGAGAGGTTTCATTCTTCTTAACAGCGCTATTACCAATCGTATTCTTTGCGGTTTTAATCGGAATTCTGCAACACTTTAAAATTTTACCGATATTTATTCGTGCTATTGGTACGTTGTTAAGTAAAGTAAATGGTCTAGGAAAACTAGAATCATATAATGCAGTAGCAGCTGCCATTGTTGGACAAGCAGAAGTATTTATTACAGTAAAAGATCAATTAAGTAAAATCCCAAAACATCGTTTATATACATTATGTGCATCTTCTATGTCGACAGTGTCGATGTCAATCGTTGGTTCTTATATGAAAATGATCGAACCGAAATATGTAGTAACAGCACTTGTATTAAATTTATTTAGTGGTTTCATTATCATTCATATTATTAACCCGTACGATATTACAGAAGAAGAAGATACACTGAAATTAGAAAATAAGAAAAAACAATCATTCTTTGAAATGCTAAGCGAGTACATTATGCTTGGTTTCACGATTGCGATTACAGTAGCAGCTATGTTACTTGGTTTCGTAGCATTAATTACAGCAATTAATAGCTTGTTTGATTCAATGTTCGGTATTACATTCCAAGCTATTTTAGGATATATTTTCTCACCATTAGCATTCGTAATGGGTATCCCTCAAGCTGAGATGGTAACAGCGGGACAAATTATGGCAACAAAATTAGTATCAAACGAGTTTGTTGCGATGCTTGATCTTGGAAAAGTAGCTGGTGATTTATCGGCTCGTACAGTTGGTATCCTTTCTGTATTCCTTGTATCATTTGCGAACTTCTCATCTATCGGAATTATCGCAGGTGCAACGAAAGGTATCGATGAAAATCAATCAAATGTTGTATCATCATTCGGTCTACGCCTTGTGTACGGTGCGACATTAGTAAGTATTCTATCAGCGATTATCGTTGGTGTTATGTTATAAAGTGAAACTTTAATCAGTGGGGTGGCTTTATCCCACGATCATTATTAGCCCTCACCAATCGGGGTGAAAAAGGATGGTCCTAGCTCATAGCTAGGGCTATTTTTATGGTAAATTTGCATGAAAAAACCAATTAATTAGGAATATATTAACATATAAAAATCTTTTAAAATTTATATTGCATTTCGTCTAGATAACGCTTACAATTTGATTTGTAGGTGGTATCAATTTCAGACTTTCAATTATGGTAGGAGAGAAGAAGCTACCTTTTATAAATTGCAATTTATGTAAACGCTTACTGATTTTAGATGACAGTTGAATAGTTTTAGAGGGTTAAAATTTTTTTAACAACAATGGTCAGACGTCATTCGTTATACGTTATACGACCAATAACTCGTGGGAGAAGTGGAGGATTCACATATGAAGTTCGTAATGTTTCTAGTCGGTTTACTTGTAGTGTTTGTACTAGGTTTCCTTATCAGTTCAGATCGTAAGAAAATTAAATATAAACCAATTGCACTTATGCTTGTCATTCAATTGGTACTTGCGTATTTCTTACTAAATACAAAGGTCGGATTCGTATTAGTAAAAGGGATCGCAGATGGATTTGGCGCTATTTTAAAATTTGCGGAAGCTGGGGTTAATTTCGTATTTGGTGGTCTAGCAAACGATGGACAAGCACCATTCTTCTTAACAGTATTATTACCGATTATTTTCTTAGCAGTATTAATCGGGATTCTGCAACATATTAAAGTTTTACCGATTATCATTCGTGCAGTCGGTTTCCTATTAAGTAAAGTTAACGGTTTAGGAAAACTAGAATCATATAATGCGGTAGCAGCTGCAATCGTTGGTCAAGGGGAAGTATTCATTACAGTAAAAGATCAACTAAGCAAATTACCGAAAAATCGTTTATACACACTTTGTGCATCTTCAATGTCTACAGTATCGATGTCAATCGTCGGTTCTTATATGAAAATGATTGATCCAAAATATGTAGTAACAGCACTTGTATTAAACTTATTCAGTGGATTCATTATCGTTCATATCATTAATCCATATGAAGTAAAAGAAGAAGACGATATTTTAGAATTACAAGAAGACAAGAAACAAACATTCTTTGAAATGTTAGGCGAATATATTATGCTTGGTTTCTCAATCGCTGTAACAGTAGCGGCGATGCTAATCGGTTTCGTAGCATTAATTACAGCAATTAACGGTGTATTCGATTCAATTTTCGGAATCACATTCCAAAGCATTTTAGGATATATCTTCTCACCATTAGCATTCGTAATGGGTATTCCAACATCAGAGATGCTACAAGCAGGACAAATTATGGCAACAAAATTAGTAACGAACGAATTCGTTGCAATGCTTGACCTTGGTAAAGTAGCTGGTGATTTATCAGCTCGTACAGTAGGTATTTTATCTATCTTCCTTGTATCATTTGCGAACTTCTCATCTATCGGAATTATCGCAGGTGCAACGAAGAGTATCGATGGCAAACAAGCAAACGTTGTATCATCATTCGGTTTAAAACTTGTATACGGTGCAACGTTAGTAAGTATATTATCAGCGATTATCGTTGGGGTTATGCTTTAATAAATTAAGAAAAGCAATGAGCGTACGCTGGTCATCTCCCTGTCAAGTAGACAGTAATAAAAAGAGTATTATGCCACGGCCTTTTCCCGATATTCTATCGGGGAAAGGCCGTGAAGTT